>JAHJLN010000050.1 GCA_018821715.1 Pseudomonadota bacterium
CTGGAAAAAAATACCGGCCCTGACTTTCAGACTGTTTCCAGCAAGACATATCTGACGAAAGAATCCATTTTATCCCGCCAGCCGGCCCAGCTCATCGCCGGCTGGAACATTGGGCTTGCGAAAATAGTGGCACAATTTATCACAGATTTTCAATCTGCCTGGGCCTGAACTAAAGTTTATTTATGGCTTAAACGGTTCATAATCCGTATATCCTTGGGGCCCCGGAGTATACCACAGTGACATATCCTCACAGGGAGCAAGCGGCCAGTTGTTTTTTAACCGTTCGGGCAGGTCTGGATTTGTAATAAACGGCCGGCCAAAGGCGGCCAGGTCTGCATGACCCTGCTCTATTCTTTGTTCAGCAATTTCTTTGGTATACCCGCAGTTACCCATAATGATTCCCTTATATACTGCTCTGAATTCCGCCAGGGTCATGGGAGTTCCTTTTTCATGGAAGCCAAAGGCAAGGCCATCCATGATGTGAAGATACCCCAGGTTTAATTTGTTTAATTCTCCAGCCACGTAAAGATAGGTTTCTCTGAAATCAGCACTTCCCATATCATTGAAAATTCCATTGGGCGAAATACGGACCCCCACTTGATCCGGTGACCAGACCTCAAGAACCGCTGCAAGCACTTCTTTAAAAAACCGGAATTTATTTTCAAGACTTCCACCATAGGAATCATCCCGAAGATTGGTTTTTGAATCTAAAAATTGATTGATCAGGTATCCGTTGGCACCATGCACTTCCACACCGGAAAAACCCGCATTTTTAGCATTCAAGGCTGCCCTGCGGTAATCATCGATAATGGCCTTGATTTCATCCTTTGTTAAGGCATGCGGGGTTTCATAGGATTTTTTTCCCAAAGGCGTATGAATCCCATCCCCATTGAGCTTTACAGCCGAGGCGGAAACCGGAAGATCTCCATTGTGAAAGTCACTGTGGGATGCTCTGCCGCAATGCCAGAGCTGGAGGAAAAAAGGCGTACCGGTGGGATTAACTTTTTTAGTGACGATTTGCCATCCATTGACCATCTCATCCGTATAAATTCCCGGGGAATCCATCCATCCGATACCCTGTTCTGAAACAACAGTCGCCTCGGTGATGAGAAGCCCGGCAGAGGCCCGCTGAAAATAATATTGGGCCATCACGTCATTGGGTTCCCGCTTTGATCCGGCACGGCCTCTTGTCATGGGTGCCAGGACGATTCTGTTTTTCAAATGAAAATTTCCCATTGATATGGGTTCAAATAAGTTGCTCATTTTTTTCCCCCTTTAGTCAACCTGTTGTTCATCTATCTTAATACTTCTTTAATATGGACATTCAATCCACGAATACAAGGCCGTAAATACCGGCTGTTTCTAATGCTGTTTTTATCCTTTGCAAGGGCAGGAAAGTTCTTTGTCCATCCGGCAGCGTCAACAAGCTTTGTTACATGGATTCAAAATCCTGACGATCACGCTGAACTTTCAATTTTCTCATTCTGGATGCAAACGTGGACCGATTGACACCTGAAGCCTTGGCAGCCCAGGTAATGTTCCAGTTGTTTTTTTTCAAAAGTGATATCACATATTCTTTTTCCAACTGAGGCCAGGTCATGCTGCACAGGTTCATGATAAACTCAGTGGCAGCGTCCCTGGAAGGCGCCCCGGGCGCGCCGTAAGGATCAATATTTGCGCCCTGCTTCCTTATATGAAGGGGAACATTTAAAAGCTCAATATATTCATCTTCTGCCGTTACCATGAGATAGCGGATAAGATTTTCAAGCTCCCTGATATTTCCGGGCCAGGAATAAGACACCATTGACTGCATGGCCTCGGTGGATATCTTTTTTTCAAAAGTTCCGGCCTTTAAAGATTCTTTTTCAAGAAAATGTTTTACCAAAAGCGGAATGTCCTCCCGCCTGTCCCTTAGCGCCGGCAGATGAACCGGCAGCACGGACAACCGGTAAAACAGGTCCTGTCTGAAACTGTTGTCAGCAATCATCTGCTTGATTTCCTTGTTGGTTGCCGCAACGATTCTGACATCAATTTGCCGAACACTTGTTTCTCCCAGGGGCTTTATCTCATTTTTCTGGAGCACCCGTAAAAGGCCTGCCTGGAGACTCATGGGCATGTCCCCGATCTCATCTAAGAAAACGGTTCCGCCGTCGGCTGCCTCAAAAAGCCCCATTTTATCTCTGGAAGCACCGGTAAAGGCCCCTTTCTTATATCCAAACAATTCACTTTCCAACAGCGTTTCCGGAATAGCACTGCAGTTTTGAACCAGGAACGGTTTATCCTTTCGAGCGCTTAACCTGTGAATTCTTTCGGCGATCAATTCCTTACCCGTGCCGCTCTCTCCTGTGATCAACACATGGAAGTCCGTATCAGCATAGCTTTTTACAAGGTCAATGCATTTTTGGAACAACGGGCTCTGACCAATGATAAGATCCTCATTTTTAGCCTCTTTTAATGCCGATTTAAGGCTCTGGGTCTTTTTCTTTTCATTGGCATATAAAATAGCATTGCTCAAGGCGATAGAACAAATATCCACCAGATTCTGAAGCTGTTCCAGATATCCTTGATCAAGGTTAAAACTGCTTTTATCCGGTGTGGTATCAATGATCTGGACCGCCCCATACACCTTTTTGTCACGGAAAAAAAGCGGAAAACACAGGATCAGACTGCTTTTAACGGCAAACTTATCCTCTACTTCCTTGTAATGGCGGCGGTCACTTTTTGTTTCCGCCACGGTCATTTTTTTATTTTCAATCACCCATCCCACGATACTGGGATGCTGAACATCCAGAGAGACGCCTTTGATATGACTGCTCTCGGCACCCGCAGCTTCAACACACAGGTAGGTATCGTTTTTCTTTATCCAGATGGACCCTCTTTGGACATTCTGGATTTTCAATAAGGAATTGAGAAATTTTTTCTGCAATGTCTCAGGATTGAGTTCCTTAAAGAGTTCAAGATTGGATCGATTCATTAACACGCCTTCTAAAAATGGTTAAATATAACAACTTTAGTTAAATAAAGATACCGCATGTGAAATAAAAACACAACCCTTAATAATTTTA
>JAHJLN010000051.1 GCA_018821715.1 Pseudomonadota bacterium
CCGATGCCGAGGGATAACTCAGTGCGGTAGACTGCTGTCTGCTTGGGGTCCGGTGGTTTTATAACTGCCGGGCCCTACCTCTATCCTGAGCAGGTAAAATAACCTGACATATTCTTGGGATCAGACCGCGACAATCAACACATTGGCAGACAATATAACTTATCATTATTAGGAGAATTCAATGAAAGTCGTCATTTTGAAAGGCAGTCCTAAGGGCAAAACAAGTGTAACCCTTCAATATGTTAAGTTTATTCAGAAAAAATACCCCCAGCATGATTATGTTGTTCACGATGTTGCACACCAAATAAAAAAAATAGAAAATAATGTTGCCCTTTATAATGCAATCATTGCAGATGTCGAATCTGCAGATGGTATTTTATGGGCGTTCCCGGTTTATACTTTTTTTGTTCCGGCACAGTATTTAAGGTTTATCGAACTGATACAAGAACGACATTCAACAAAAGTCTTCAAGAATAAATATGCGGCTGCACTGTCAACTTCAATTCATTTCCATGACAACATTGCCCACAATTATATGAATGCCGTGTGTAATGATCTGGAAATGAATTATACAGGTTTTTTTTCAGCACATATGGATGATTTATTAAAAAAAAACCAAAGAGCCAATCTGTTGAACTTTGCCCGGTTTTTCTTTAACTCAATGGAAAGAAAAACCCAACATCAAAAAAAATATCTGCCGGTTCACCAAGCAATTTTTGAGTTTTTTCCAAAACCGAAAAATGAAACCATTGATTCAAGGGGGAAAAAAATATTGGTTTTAACGGACCGGTATGACTGGAATTCAAATTTAGGTAAAATGATCAATGAATTTACTTTTTTGTTTAACAATGATGCCGAATCAGTGAGTTTAGACGGCATACAGATAAACGGCGGGTGCATGGGATGCATGAAATGCGGGTATGAACTCAAATGCGCTCATAATGATCAATTTTTATCTTTTTTTAACACTAAAATAATTCCGGCTGATATCCTTATCTTTGCCATTGAAATTAAAAACAGAATTTTTTCGTCCAAATGGAAAGAATTTTTTGATCGCCGTTATTTTAATAACCATATTCCTGAACTGAAAGGAAAGCAGATCGGATTTTTAATATCCGGTTCCTTGAGCCAAATGCCGTATCTTTCTGATTTTTTCAACGGGCTTGCTGAATTTCAACAGGCAAATTTGGCGGGCATGGTTGTTGATGAGTGTCACGATTCAGATCAGATTGAAACTTATCTGCACCAATTGGCAGGAAATACCATTGAATTTTCCATTGGAAATTATTTTACCCCGCCGACCTTCCTTGGCACTGGAAGCCATAAAGTATTCAGAGATGAAATATTTGGAAAAATCAGGTTCATCTGTCAGGCAGATCACCGGTACTACATTAAAAACAATTTATATGATTTCCCGCATAAAAATTACAAAAATAGGATGTTCAATGTATTAATGACATTTTTAACAAAAATACCTAAATTCAGAAAAGAATTATACAAAAGAGCTGAAGTAGAAATGTGCAAACCTTATCAGAAAGTTGTTGAAAGGGTATAATTATTTTTTCAAGATTCATGTGAGAGCCCATTGTTAGTTCCAAACGCATAGTTTTTGATACCAAACGATCTTTTCACCACTCCTGCCTCGTTGTGATACCGGGCCGTTGCCTGTCCAAAAGAGCATAAATACTTTAGCAACGATTCCATCAATAACTGCCGATAATAAACCCAGCCGCTTTTCAATCCCTTTTCCTAACATGCTTAAAATTATCCCATTCATCTTGACAAAGAAATGTCTATCGGTTATTAAATGACCAGTGGTCAGAAACTTTCTAATGGTCAGGAGATTTATATGGGTATAAATGAACGGCGGGTAAGAGAAAGAAAAATCAGGAGAAAAAAAATTCTTGAGGCTGCCAAAGTTTTGTTTTTTGAGCAGGGGTTTTCAGCAACATCAATGAACCAGATCGCCAGAAAAGTAGAACTTAGCAAAGGAACGTTGTATCTGTATTTTAAAAACAAGGAAGAATTGTATACTTCCCTGCTGCTTGAAGGGATGGCCTTGTTAAATACTGAATTTGCCAAGGCGGTTGCCGGTAAAACAATCTGGGTTGAAAAACTGCGATCCATCGGCTGGGCATATTATCAATTTTTTCTGGATCACCAGCCGTTTTTCCATATCAATTTCCAGTTTCATCACGGTGAGATTACCAAAAATATTTCCGATGATTTGTTTCAAAAATGTTATGCATCAGGTGTTCACAGCTTGAATTATATATCCAATGCTGTTGCAGAGGGTATGTCTATTAACGAAATTCATGATGATGATCCCATGAGTGTGGCGATCGTTTTGTGGGGTTCCTTGACCGGAATCATCCTGCTCCATGAAGGAAAGGATCATCGAAAATTCATACCGGATTCATTGGAAAAACTGATTGAAAAAAGCATTGATATCTTAATACAAGGGCTAAAAAAATAATGCACAAGAATATCAGACAAAAATGTGAGCTTTTTTTTACCGGACTTGCCATATTGCTTTATCTTAACCCTAAAAAGACCATTTGCCTCACCTTTCTGTTCATCTTTTTTTTAAGTGCTTTTATTCCAAAGGTGATTATTGACACCTCTGCAGTTGCCCTTTTGCGTGAATCTGATCCGGCAAGAATTGCATACAATGAATACAGGGAAGAATTTAACCAAAACGATATTATTGTTATTGCCATATCATCTGAAAATATTTTCGATCTTCAGTTTTTATCAAAGCTAAAAGCCTTTCACACTGACCTTGAAAATAAAGTTCCGTTTATAAAAAAAGTAACAAGCCTTATCAATGGGCGAGATACCTATTCAAAAGCCGATGAACTGGTCGTTGGAGAGCTGATGGAAGAATGGCCGCCAAAAAAGAGTGATCTTTTGCTGTTAAAAAAACGGGTTCAGTCCAATCCATTATTTTTAAACAGCCTGATTTCAGAAGATGGCAAGGTGACGGCTTTGATTCTCGAAACTCAAGCCATTATAGACCTGTTACCGGTAGAGGATGATATTCTTCAGGCATTTGAAGAGGCTCAAACAACTGAATCTGCACCGCCTCAATATTTTGGTGAAAAGGAAAACAGGCAGGTGGTCCATGCCATAAACAAACTGGTCAAAACATATCAGAGCCCTGGCTTTTCCATTTTTGTTGCTGGAGACCCTGTGGTTCTGGATGTGTATAACCGGGCCATGGAAAAAGATATTGTTATGGTGGTTATACTTTCGTTGATTACGATCGGCATTTTTCTATCCCTTCTTTTTCAAAGGGTCTCCGGCTTGCTGCTGCCGGAAATAATTGTTATTTCAGCCCTTTTTTCTACCATGGGACTGCTCTCCTTTTTTAAGGTTTCAGTCAAACTGACCACTATTGTTCTGCCGGGATTTCTGTTGGCTGTCAGTGTCGGGTATGCTGTACATATTTTATCAATTTTTTATGTGGAATATCAAACGGGTGTATCAAAAAAGGAGGCTATTGGGAAGGCCATGGGGCACTCAGGGATGTCTGTGCTACTCACCGCCATAACGACATCTGCCAGTCTTTTTTCCTTTGCATTCTCAGACTTGGTGTCCATTGCCGACCTGGGGCTTTTTGGCGCAGCAGGGGTGTTACTGGCTTTTTTGTATACCATATTGCTATTGCCAAGCCTTATCGCCGTCATCCCGGTTAAAAGAAAAGAGAACCAGAAACACAGGAAAAAAGCTGCATTGATGGATGCCATTTTGCTGTCCATTTCAGATTTTTCAATCCGTCACCCTAAAAAAATAGTTGCAGGGTCGCTGGCATTGTTTGCACTCTCTATTTTTTATACATTCCAAATTTCATATTCCCACAACATTTTAAGCTGGATAGCAAAACATGAGCCCATTCAACAGGATGTTCCCTTCATTGACAAGCACCTTAAAGGCTCGGTCATCCTTGAAGTCATTTTGGACACAAAAACAGATGATGGTATCAAGAATCTGGATCTTTTAGAAAAAATACAAACCATTATCAAGGAATTACAAGACTATAACAAGAACGGCATTATCGTTGGAAAAGTGTTTTCAATCAATGATGTTATCATGGAAATCAATCAGTCCATGTTTGATAATGATCCAAAATTTTATACCCTGCCGGATCATCAGGCAGCTGTGTCTCAGGAGCTGCTCCTGTTTGAAAACACAGGGTCTGATGACCTGGATAGTTTTTCAGATAAAAATTATAGAAAGACCCGTATCAGCATAAAAATTCCATGGACTGACGCTGTGTTTTTAAAAGATTTCATGAATCATGTTCACCAGCTTTTCTCCCGTGAGTTTAAAGACGGTTCTTTGATCAGTATCACAGGCATTCCAGCCCTTTTAGCCCGATCCATCCCGGCAGCCCTTCTGTCCATGTCAAAAAGCTATATTATTGCTTTTTTTGTGATTACATTGCTCATGATTGTTCATGTGGGCAGTGTAAAAATCGGATTGTTAAGCATGATTTCAAATCTGCTGCCCATTTTTATGACCATGGGAATCATGGGGGCATTTAAAATAAAGCTGGACATGAGTACCATTATGATCGGATCCATTGCCATTGGCATTGTAGTGGATGACACCTTGCATTTTATGTATAATTTCAGAAAATATTATGAAACGACAAAAGATGCTTCCTTTGCGATCAAAAAGACCATGCTGGGTGCAGGCAGGGCATTATTGCTGACCTCATTGATTTTAAGTACAGGTTTTTTTATTCTGATGACAGCCTCCTTGTCTGTTTTGGTCGTTTTTGGAGCGCTGACCGGGTTAACCATTATTTTTGCATTATTAGCAGACTTTATTGTCAATCCAGCCCTCATGGTTTTGGTCACCAAAAAACAAATTCAAAAAATATCATACACACAATTGACCGGAGAAATTCAATGAAACAGATAACAGCAGTTTATACAGTCCTTGGAATGATCTTTTTGTCAACAGGATGTTCAATTTGTCATGCCGATGATCTTGAAGCCAGGAAAATTATGGAGAAAGTAAATGACAGGGATGATGGAGACAATCAGATGAGTGACATGACGATGGTTTTGATTGATAAGAATAATAACCAGCGGAGAAGACAGCTTAAAGTATTCAGCAAAGACAAGGGAAAAGATACATTGACATTGATGTTTTTTGTTTACCCCTCAGATGTTAAGAATACGGGTTTTTTAACCCATGATTTTGACGATCCCTCAAAAGACGACAACCAGTGGCTGTATCTGCCTGCATTGAAAAAAACAAAACGGATTGCCACCAGTGATAAAAGCGGCAGTTTTATGGGATCGGACATGAATTATTCTGATATGACAAAAAGAGCGCTCAAGGATTATGAGTTTAAGTTTTATGAGAAGGGGAAACAAAAAAAAGTTGAGAACGCCGACACCTGGGTGATCTGGTGTGTTCCAAGATCAGAACAGATCGCCGAAGAGACCGGTTATGACAAAGTGCTTGTGTTTGTCCGTCAGGATAATTTTATTGTGACCCGAAGTCTGGCCTGGGAACAGGGAACTCAATATTTGAAATTTTTTGATGTGGAAACACTTGAAAAAATAGATGAGATATGGGTTGCCACGCAGGTCTCCATCATCCGGAAAAAAGGTAAATCCATTGTCCATAAAACGATTTTAAATCTGGAGAATGTAAGATTTAACCAGGATTTGAGTGAATCTTTGTTTACCATCCGAAAAATGGAAACAGGGCTTTAGAAAACAGACCATGAAGACCTGTATGATTAAATTTTTATTAGTTGCCTTTATTTTTCATCTTTTTTATCCTTTTGTTTGCCTGTCACAAGAAAAAAACGAA
>JAHJLN010000052.1 GCA_018821715.1 Pseudomonadota bacterium
ATCGTTTTGTTTTATTATTCACCATCCTGGTTGGTTTATCTCTGGTGCTCTCCGCCTGTGCAAGGGGAGATGCTTATCCCGGGGCGATCGCTTATCAAGAGAACAAAGACAGACAGATTTTTTACAGGAATGGTGTTATTCCCGGGAAACTATTTTATTCACAGATTCAGGCTGATACTGTTGATATGGAAAATTTTAGCCGGATCGTGCCCATGTTTGAGGCTGTATTTAAAGAGGGTGTTTTAACCAATTCGAGATATATCCGGATTGTTGACTATAGCAGAGTGGGCAGGTCTTCACTCAAAGCCAGGAAGGCATATGCCCAACTGCAGAATCGGCTGAACAGGGCATATGGCTGCAGCCCTTCTGTCAGCTATGTTTCAGGCGCAAACCTCTTTACTAAAACGGCCATAAAGATTTTTTCAAGATTTGTTAATCAGACCTTTGTTTTTGTTGATACGGTTGAACAGGCTTTTGATAAAATCAATCATCTTTCCATAAAAAAGGATAAAGATCAAATCATCCGGGTCGCCCAGAAAGACATTGAAGAGATAAATGATCTTTGCGGAATGCTGGTCTGGGAAGAAGACGAAGCTAAGAAATTTAATGACATCCAAATTTCAGAACAAAATTCTCTTTTTGAATTGTATGAAACCATCTCTCTTGTACGAAATGATCTCATTGAATTGCGGCAGAATGAAATTGAACAGGCCAAAAAATTGAAAAAAGCGGTTCAACTGGCAGAAGCATCAAATCAAGCCAAGTCAGATTTCCTTGCGAACATGTCCCATGAACTTCGTACGCCTTTGAATGGTATTATCGGCATGCTTGATCTTGTAACAGACAGCTGTTTAACCTCAGAACAAAAAGAGATGATAGATTCTGCAAAAGCCGGTGCAGACCGTTTGCAGAATCTGGTGGATGATATTTTTGATTTTACTCTGCTGGATGATTGTACCATACCAATAAAACACGAAAATTTTGATTTAAAGAGCGTTATGACATCCATTAATCGTCTCATGCTGGAAAAAGCATTGAAAAAAAATATTACATATGATTTTTCAATGAACAACGATATCCCGACAGATCTTTATGGTGATCCAGGCAGCCTTTATAAAATATTGAATCATATTATCGGGAATGCCATAAAATTTGTTGCGGCAGGATCTGTGTCCTTCAACATATCAAAGCACAAGGAAACGGATACTGCCGTGCAACTTGTTTTCGAAATTGTTGATACAGGTATTGGAATTCCAGTGGATATGCAGGATACCCTTTTTGACTTGTTTACACAGGTGGATACCAGTACAACAAGAAAATTTGAAGGGGCTGGGATCGGGCTGGCGCTATCCAGAAAACTGGTTAATCTGATGGGTGGAGATATCGGGTTTGACAGTCAAATGGATAAAGGCAGCAGATTCTGGGTCACGATTGAGTATGAAAAGGCAGGAATCAGCAATCATTCAAATAGCATTTATGGCAAAGGGCTGTCAGAACAGGTTCGTGAAAAGACAATGAAGGTTATGGTGGTTGACGATAATAAGATGAATCAGAAAGTTGCAGGCAATATGCTCAAAAAGATGGGATATGAAGTGCTGACAGCCGATAACGGTCTTGAGGCGGTTGACATGTTTCATCTTTATCCTGACAAATTTGACCTGATCTTTATGGACATCCAGATGCCCGTCATGGGAGGAGAAGAGGCTGTCAAAAGGATTCGGCAGATTGAGGAAAAATACAATATCCATACCCCGATTATCGCCTTGACAGCTAATGCCACACACGGTGCAAGAGAAAGATTCCTTGCTGCCGGCATGGATGAGTATATGACAAAGCCGGTAAAAAAAGAGGTGCTGGCTGAAATAATAAGGTGTGTTGTTTGAAAGATAATAGGCGGTATTAAAAAAAACTCAAAGTTAAGATAATACAGAATGAATGGCTTTTAAGAGCTTTTCTTTTTTTATGGGTTTTGTCACGTAATTGTCCATACCTGATTCTATAAATCGTTCTTTATCCCCTTTCATGGCGTTTGCAGTCAAAGCGATAATCGGGATATGTGTTTTGCCTTTCTTTTCAAACCTTCGTATCTTCCTTGTGGCCTCCTCTCCATCCATCACCGGCATTTGAATATCCATTAAAATAAGATCAAAGGATCCTTGTTTGTATAATTGAAGCGCTTTTAATCCATCATCGGCAATGGTAATGGAATGCCCCATTTTTTTAAGCATAATGGAAACCACTTTCTGATTGATGATATTATCTTCAGCTATCAGGATTTTTAAATGGGGATATATTTCCAATGGTTTTTCTTTGTCCGGGGCAATTTGATTCACTTTATCATCAGCATGCGTAAACTCCTGCTTTTCAAGTTTTACCGTAAACCAGAAAACAGAACCTTCGTCTGGTTTGCTGGTAACCCCTATATTGCCCCCCATTAACTCGGTAAGCTGTTTTGATATGGCAAGACCAAGACCTGTGCCCCCAAATTTTCTTGTAGTGGATGCATCTACCTGGGTGAACAGATGAAATAATTTGCTTGTTTTATCTGTTGGTATGCCAAGCCCGGTATCTTTTACCTCAAACAACAGTATGCAATCTGTTGTTGTTTCTTTTTCAAGTTGAATTTTTATAAATATTTTTCCTTTTTCTGTAAACTTGATGGCATTGCCAATAAGGTTTAACAGGATCTGGCGGATGCGTGCCGGATCTCCTGATAATAGCATCGGAACATTTTTTTCAATAAGATAGAAGAGTTCAAGTCCTTTTTCAAAGGCCTTGGGGGCAAGCGTGTCAATAACGGCGTCCATCATATCCTTTATATCAAAATCAATGATTTCTATTTCGAGCTTGCCGGCCTCGATCTTTGAGA
>JAHJLN010000053.1 GCA_018821715.1 Pseudomonadota bacterium
AATCTATAGTTATAATAAAATTATATGATAGTTGTATTTTGTGTGGACTCTCCGCAACCAACGTTTTTATGGCATAAACAGAGACCTGTTTAATAAAAGGACAGGTGGCCTGCCACCATAGAAAGGGGCAAAAATTCCTCATAAAAGCACGTTTTTTTGCAAACAGGTGTTGTGTACATAAAGAAAAACCTGTACTGTAGTTAAACGATATTACAGGGTATGCGACGGTAATACCGTCGCTGTTTAACTTATTCGCTAAAGCTCAACGAAACCCTGTCTGACCAAGGGCCAGGTAAACCCGGAGAAAGAAAATGGCAGAACAGGAAGCCAGGAAAAAAAAGTCAGAAAAAAGAATAAAAGGAAAAATCATCCCGGTCCGGGTTTCGGCCGAAGAAAACGAAAAAATAATTGAGCTTGCCGCCAAGTGTTCCCAGGCCCCAAGCACATACCTAAGAACTCTCGGCCTTGAAAAAAACATCAAAACCACTTTTGACAGCCAGGTCATTATTGAACTTGCCAGGCTCAGATCCGAAGTAGGGCGGCTGGGCGGTCTTGTCAAAGCCTGGCTTTCCCCTCATCAAAAAGAAATCGGCAACACCCCGGAAGCGGAAGAGTTTCTGGAAAACAACAAGCCGGCCTTAAAAATTTTATTAAGAGACCTTACCGCAACTGTTCTTCTGATAGAGGATGCAGTAAAAAAAATATGATTGCCGAGGTTTTAAAAAGGAAAATCTCAAGACCGTTCAAGGGTCTGGTCGATTACCTGAACGGCAAACCAGGCCGCGTTGAAACAAGTTTCTTCCTTAATGCATCCTTTGACGACTTTGATTTAAATCTGAAAGAAATTAAAGCGTTCCAAACTGTTGCCAGATCCGGAGCCGACAAAACCTATCATTTTGTATTAAGCCTGCGTGAAGGTGAAAAGCTGAACAATGATGAAATCAGAAGGGCGGTAAAAATGCAGCTGAAAGCCCTGGGCTACGAAAACCACCAGGCCCTGGTTACGGCCCATAATGATACTGCAAATTTTCATATTCATGTCGGCGTCAACAAGGTTTGTCCCGAAACACAGAAAACCATTACGCCCTACAAGGATTTTGAAAAGCTGGACAAAACATGTGAAAAGCTGGAAAAGATTTTCGGCCTGCAGCCTGACAACAGAATAGGGCAGGGGACCCATAAAACAAAACGCCTGTACGATGGCAGGCAGTCATTCCAGGAATGGGTTTCTGATCTTTCCCCTGAAATAGTTAACCGGGTGGAAACAGTAAAAACCTGGGGTGAACTGCATAGCGAACTTGCAAAATTCAACCTGGGTATCCGGCCGCGCGGGGCAGGGTTTGTAATTGCGGATCTGAACAATAAGCTGTTCATGAAAGCAAGTTCCGTAGACAGAATGCTTTCTAAAAAATCTTTGGAATCCAGGTTCGGCAAATATGAAACCCCCGGACTAACCGCCTTGCCAAAGCCGGTCCTGAAATATGAAGGCATACCCAAAGGTGTAAAAAAGCAGGACCCGCTTTTTAAAGAATTTAAAGCCAGGGAAACGCTTAAAAAGCAGGACCGGAATAAAGGGCTTGGCATGTTGTATGATAAACACAACCAAAAAATCATATCCTTAAAAGATTGGTATTCCTCCTGTAAAAAAGAGCTGGAAGGAAACTTGTTCATACAAAAACGGGAAAGATACAAGATTCTGAGTCACCACCGGGAAACCATGAAACAGACCCTGGAAAGATATCATTCTGAATTCCAGGACCAGAAAAATAAAATTATCCATCAAACAAAAACAACAGGATGGAACGATTTTGTTCTTGAAGAAGCAAAGAAGGGCAGGGCGGAGGTTTTAAAATTATTGAGATCCACGCCCAAGAAAACCTCACCGATAAAGGATAATTTTATCAGCCTTGAAAACTCACGGATAATATTACCAGGGTTTCATAAGGTCAGCCGGTATGGTGAATTTATTTACACATTCGGAAAAGTACAGGTCAGGGATACCGGGAAAAGAGTTTCATTTTTTGGTGATCTCTCAGACAAAGAGGGACTGGCCAAAGCACTAAAATTTGTATCTGATAAAAACGGTAAGGACCTGTTCGTCAACGGCACAAGAGATTTCAAGGGAAAAGTATCAGAGGTTATTGATCGAAACAAAATAGACCTTAAGCCTAAAAACCTTCAACGGGGCAGGGGGCATGACCAAGGAAGATAAGAGGGGGCAAATGAAAACAGATTATTTACAAGCCCGTGTATTAGAGACATTACACAGGAAAGATGTCGATTCTTTTTTAATGGCGACCGTAGCAAAAAAAACAAGCTTCAAGGAAGTTTATACCTTATATAAGCCATTGATAGAAAACCATCTTATTCGATGCGATATTCCGTTTAGCGGTATTGATGTTTATCAGATTGCATTAAGAATGTATCAAATTTTAAAAGAGAGTTGAGAGGAAAGATTATGGCCATTAAAAAAGTTATATCCGGCGGTCAAACAGGGGCAGATATCGCCGGAACTGATGCGGCGATAGCCTGCAGGGCTCCTTACGGCGGGTGGTTGCCAAAGGGTAGAAAAACAGAAAACGGACCGGTTCCAAAAGAGTATACAGAATTTTTGGAAATGGGCAGGGGAGGGTACCCCAAAAGAACAGAGCAAAACGTCATCGATTCTGATGGTACTGTGATTTTTACATACGGCAAACTTGCCGGCGGATCTTCCCTGACTAAAAATTTTTCTGTGAAGAATAAAAAGCCCTGGCTGCATATTGATTTGGATGCAGTTCAAAATCCGGCCGCTAAAATAAAAGACTGGATTATTGAATGGGACATCAAGGTTTTGAATGTTGCCGGTAAAAGTGCAAGCAAGGCCCCGGGAATATACGACCAGGTGAAAACAATAATCATGGAAGTTTTAAAATAGGATATTGGAAATGGAAAGGGAAGCGGTCAAAGAAAAGGCACATTCATTGAATGCTGAGGTATGGAGCTTTTCGGACGATTTTGAAAACAATGAAAAATACATCCTTAAAAAAGACCTGCCGATTGATCATTTTTTTGAAGAGGCAGTTTTCAATGAGTCTGGCAAAGTTTGGATAAACCGGTTAACGAACAGGGAAATTATATACGGAAAGAACTCTTTTGTTTCTAATTATATTGAGTTTGAAGGAAACAAACCAAAAGAAGCATCATATCAAGTTTTTTGGGAAAATGGCGACGCCCCTGATGGCGAGTGGACATCGAACCCGGCCAAAGAC
Source organism: Pseudomonadota bacterium (assembly GCA_018821715.1). GTDB lineage: Bacteria > Desulfobacterota > Desulfobacteria > Desulfobacterales > Desulfobacteraceae > Desulfobacula. The sequence goes on from JAHJLN010000053.1 coordinate 3,252, forward strand.
CTGCCGATATGGAATATCAGATCAAAATTTCGAGAGCTTCCCAATATCGTTGAAATCGATCTTATTGGAGAAAGACAAAGCCGGTATGGTGAAATCTATCAATTGCCGGACGGTGAAAAGAATATTGCGGGTAAGGCTCAAATAGATAAAGACATCATGAATTCTGATGACTGGTTAAAAGCCAAGTCAGGAGATCTGGAGGCAGCTGAAAGGGTAGTTGACTCTCTCTGGTCCTCCAGAAAAACCAGCCAGTTAAAAGAATTGATAAAAGATCCGGAAAACAAAGTTCTTGTTACGATGCCAAGCACATCCAGAAAAAATGTTATTCCTGTTGTGCTGGCAAAAAAAATTGCTAAAGATCTTCATCTCCCCGTTATTCAGGGAGATAAATATTTTGATGTGCTGCATCGAAATGAAATAAAAAACATATCCCGGTTTGAACGTATTTTTTATGACAGGGAATTTAAAACAAATGAGCCCTTTGATAAAAATATCAGAAATAAAAAAGCCATTCTTATTGATGATATTTTTACAACCGGCGGAAGCGTCAAGGCTTTTTCTCAAGCATTGGCCGTCAACGAGCTTGAGGTCAGCAATGTTATCGGCCTTATGGGAGATAAACGGTTCAGGCTGGATGATAAAACATCGGACAAAGTAAAAGATGTTTTATCAGAGCATAAAATTGATGTTGATATAGAAAGATTATCAAAAAATTTAACCCGGACGGAAGCGGGTTTATTGATTCAAAGACTCAACAGGGAGAAAGGACTGAAAAATGAAAAACGTGGAGAATTTGCCGGACGAATACAAGGGCTTGTCAAAGGAATACCTGTTAAAGATATTACAAGAAATAGGATCACCGAGAGGGACCCGGGCACCGAAAGAGCACATTTCAATAATGAGCGAAATGTTGAGAAAATACAAGGTGGGAGTTCACGCAGAGGACAAGGGCAGGGACGATGATTGATTGTTGGAAATGGGAAAATTTTCAAAGTCCAGATAAATCATTGCAAGGCTAAAATTTTTAACACATATTAAGCTGTCTGATAACACACATTATGAACAATGGAACTTCTTTATTGTATCCGTCCCAAAGCAAAAAACCAATAGAGAATAAGCAGTCTTTTTATACACTCTCCTTGGGTAATCATGATAGATCTTCTACAGACAAAAAAGGAAAAGTTTCAGAATTCTTCATGGAACAGAAGAAAACTTTAAAAAACGTTTTATCAAAATAGGATCAGGGAGATCAGTGAAGTGCTTTCGAAAGCTATAACTATCGTAAGCGAATAAAAAAATTTATAAAAAGCAGGGTTTTCCCTGATACCACCATAAAGAAAAGTGTGATACGGTCAATTTCTAAAAGGTGAAAATTGCCGACGCCTTAGATATTTAAATTGAAGATCACAATTTGTGAACCTTAAACCGAATAGGGGGATTAACATGAACGATGTTACTATGAAGAATATTACTGAAGAATGGATTCAGAGATTGAAGAACAATGTTCTTTTTTTGCAAAAAAAGGCCGTCAACGCGAATCTAAATGAAGACCAAATGGCATGTGATGATGCATTAAAAAAACAAGGGCTTGAGATAGAGGCTCTGATTAAACTTACAGAAACCTATAATCGACAGCTCGGGGAAACGGGGCAATTGTCAGCAAAGGATGCAGAGAAACTTGCAAGCTGGAAGTTTGGGAATGAACCAAAATAGGGGGGATTCTGATGAATTTGCAAACACTAATAGTTGGGATTATAATTCCTCTTGTCTGCGCTTTTATCCCGATTGTTTGGGAATACAAAAAAACTGGCCAATATATATTTCATAAAAGATACCTGTTCGTTGCGATACCGATTGTATTGGTTCTTCTTGTATATTTTTTTGTAAACAATAGACAAAATACAATTTTGAGCGATAAAAACAAAACACCTGACGTTTTAACCGAAGAGAAAGCTTTAATGACAGAAAAGCACGACTGCGAATCTGTTTTTTTTAATGGAAACCCTGCTGAATTTCTTGTAGAAAACATGAAAAGTGAAACTTGGAGGAGGGATTGGGATTGGGCAAGATTTGCTATCCTGCATGCCAATCTTGAAAACTCTTTAGAAGTCCTTGTGCAGGAAGTGTATAAAGATTATTATGATCTACGTCGTTTTGAGGTTAAGTCTGATTCTAAGGTATATTATGCCATTTCATATGATAAAGCAAAACTTCGACTTGGCTCTTGTTGGAAAAAAATTGGGGAAAAATATAATCTTAGAAAAGGTCTTGGGGTGGAAGGGGTTCATGTGTATGTGCTAAAATCACAATAAGAAAAGCAACATAGGGAACTGCCTTCTCAACCACCCCGGAACCATCATCGTCGGAAACAGTTTTCACTTCTTTTGTCAATATTCTCTGCCGGAGTTGATCAACTGAAAAATTACTACTATTCATCAGTATCAAGCCCACCCATGCCATAATACAAAAACTTGCCAAGAAAAATAACGTTTTCATCAAAAAATTCTCCTATTTAAAATAGATTGCCTGATTAACTGCCTGATTAAGCTGGGAATGGATACGCATATCTCTTATATCGATAAAGTATCTTGAAAAAAGCAGTTTGCTGATATTTTCTCCTTGGGTAATCAAGATTGAACTCCTACAGACAAAAAAAGGTCCCGGTGAATTTCACCAGGACCTTTTTTGGAGAATCTAAGTTTTATCTTTTTGTTGGCGAGTTCATCCCACCGCAGCAGCAACTCGCTTCTTCTGAAAAGGTTTAACAACCGCTTCAGTTTTGTTTGGTATTTCTACTTTATCAATTCCATCAAGTATCGGCATCTCCAATTCATGGAAGGTGCCATCCTCATCTAAACATCCAACCTTTTTGCCACTCGCCTTTTTTAATAATACCCACTTGTATAGAAGCATCAAGTTTATGAAGAACTCTTTCAATGTGGCGCAGCACGATATATTAAAGAGCTGTTTAAGTTCTGCCACCTTTAACTCACTGAGTTCAAAATTAATTCTTTTCACTTTCGCCATTGCTTACTCCTTTTTTTCTGTTTTTCCAATATAGTCAGAAAGATCATTTAACTCACTGATCTTTCAATATCAAAAGAATCCCCCCCCTCCCTTCCCTTCGGGGAAAGGAGGGGGGGGGTAACGATACAATTTTTAGTATAAAATTTTTATGCACACAGACGCTCCCTATTTTATATTTGATGGTAACCCTGAGATTGCATAAAAAAGAAGGGATTTAATAGTAAAAAAATCGAGGAACCCTTTGAATATGGCTTATATAAAGTTATAGATACAAAAAAACAACCAAAATCAGGAGGTCACCTCAAGTGAAGTCCGGTAAGGTCCAAATTTTTGAATACTGAATTTCGGTATGTATCCACCAGAAAGAAAATCAAAGAACCGGTCAAGGGATCGCTCCAGCTTGACCTTTTTGAACCTGGTGGCTGAAACTATCAATACAGGGTGATTGTAATCAACAAGACTGAATCTGCAAAAGCAGTTGTAGAGAGCTTTTTTGATCTGGGTCACCCGGTCGTTTCCTTGTATTTTAAGACTTTCTGATTGATTGGTTCTGTTTTCTCTTTCACAACTAAAATCTGGATTTTTCCCGATATATTATCCCTCATCATTAACGACGAAGTTGCCTTTAAAACATTCAAAGACGTTTTTGATGCTCCGACATCAATCAGTAAGGTTGTTTTTTTTCTGTTTTCATATGGATGCGCTTTATATGCTTTTTGAAGCGCAAATGTATCAACAGTAATAATTTTTGGATTCAGCCCTGCCAAGTTAATCAAATTGATATGTTCAGCCGCCAGATCTTTTTTAACCGCAACCAGATGCACATTCAGCCGGTCCGTAGAGAACTCGCTTTTACCCAAAATCTGATAATCAATATTGACAGCATCAATATCATAGGGGATATATTGCTCTGCCTCAGAACATATCGCATCATGAAGCTCTTTTTCAGGTCGGGTTGCTGTATTGATTGTTTTAATAACAACTGAATGGCCGACGGTAGAGATGGCAACATTTTTCTCGCGGATTTTCTGAGATTTGAAAAGTGTCCGTATATCATTGGCAAGGCCCTCCATATCCATAACCCTGCCCTCAACAATGGTACCCGGCGCAATTCGAGCCATGCCGAATTTGTGTAAAACACGTCCTTTGGCGCTCAGGTTGAGTTCAGCAGCTTTAATAAAAGAAGAGCCAATGTCCAGACCGGCAAGATGATCTTTTTTACTAAATATCATACGCCTTCACTACAATTAAGGTAAAAGCAATGCTCCTTAAGATAAACACAACAAGCATTTTTAGAGACTGTTCAAAGGCATTAAAGGACACTTTGGTTTGATTCCTTGTAAGGGGTTGTTCGCAAACCAGGTTTAATACCATAAATTCCAAGAGGGCTCACAATTTTTCAAGGGAAATGCAGCTGCGGGCTTACCCGGCGGATAATCGAGTCAAGCCAAAGCGTCCAACAGCTTGGAAATTTCAAAAATTTGATACAATCCGTCATTAAATCATCCTGCGTGCCGGCCTTTTTACATGACCATAAGGCAAATCAAATCTACTTTGATGAGTTTAAATGGGGCTGTAAGAAAAGAGTTACTGCATTTTTTGGATGTGTTGCAAAAAATCGTTTAGAAATAAATCAAATTCTTTAAAATTTTATGCAACATTAATGGTAACCCGGCTATCTAATTTAGACCCGTGGCTTTCCGCTCCACCTTTTCAATGGGTTGGCTTTTTCATTAATATTTTTAGGGATAAATTTGTTGCGAACTGTCCCTTGAGTCTTACCTTTTGGGATGGCTCCGCCCTGTCGCTTACATTGTATTCTCTGTAAGAAACAAAAAAAATGTGCTCTTGAAAATGTGTTCATGAAGCCCTTAATCGGTCTCCATGAAATAAACAATAAGTAAACTATTACATATTGTCAACATGTTAAACGCAGTTTATACATAAACATTTGATAAAAATCAAACATTTTTTTGCATTAAAAAAATGTTTTTATGCAAAAAACAACTCATATTATACTCATAAAATGTAAATAACTCTTGACAAAATTTTTATAATGAAATAGAAAATTTGCTATGTAGCTATAAATACCAAAAAAGGAGAAATTCATGAAAAAAAGAACTCTCGAAGGGATCGTGATCAACTGGAAGAAGATGGGTATTATCACGGAAATTAACCTAAGCATCGGATTCAAACCTGTCCAAAGAGTTGCAAGAAAATTTGGTGTTGAAAAGGCCTATATACTAGGACCCAGTTAAAAAGCAGGGTCCTTTTTTTAAAAAAGGAGATTACCAGTGACCAGGCAAAAAGATT
>JAHJLN010000054.1 GCA_018821715.1 Pseudomonadota bacterium
CAAGCGTGATACTCTCCATATACCGTGCGCCAATCCATAACTGATTTGCATAAAAATCATAGTCTGTAAAAATTGGCATGCCCTTGTATGAAAGAGTATGCAGCAGATCTATAAAGGCAATGAAAAGATAGGCAATGCCGATAAACAACAGATACTGATTTTTGATATACTCTTTTGAATTCCATGTGATCATGAAGAATGAGATCGCAACAACAATACTGAAAATCTCGGAAAGGCTGTGAAACAAAAGATAATTGACGAATGTTGTAAGATACAATCCAACAAGGACGGATACAATTATGGCTTTGTGCAACATCTCACAGGCCCCCTTTTGTTTCAACGAGGTGGATAAGAAATCTTACAGGCAAATTGTTTAAGAAGCAAGTGTGTTTAAAACAGACTTGCTTCTTTTTACTGCATTTCAATTCAATCTTGAAACCAATAGATTGAAGATTTTATAACCATCAGTAGGATGCTTTAATAATGCATGAGCAAATCATCAAACCACCATAAACCTGAACAGAACAGCCATCAATACCAAGAGCTATTTTTTCTACCGGGTATTTACAAAAATCAGCAAAGGAATTTAAAATATCTTTTTTGGGTCTTATGATCAGGATCAATATCAAATTTTTAGTGTCAATATATTGTAGACAAAAAAAACTGGCATTCGTGGTCTGTCGTTAGACTTCATTTAAGATTTGGTTGATTCCAGATAAGGGCATTAGTTTTCCTGTTCCAGAATCAAGCAAATATATTTTATAAACAGCATCAAAAATCGAATTTTATTGAACTTTATATCCTATAAAGCTGATCGAGTGAAATCATGGAATAGAACATTTTTTATAAACTTGAATATGAAAAATCATCCTGTACTACCGCCACGGGGCTATAAAGTTGAATCAAAAACTCAAAACTGAAAAAGTGTCATACACCATATCTTGGGATTCCTATATTTTTCCTGGACTGAGTCTTTAAAATACCAGTTCACGCCGTTAATTTCCAACCGAAACCCTATATAGATAGACATAGGGCTCACTTTTAACTTATTAAATCTCATCATGAATGCACTCGTTTTATCCAGCACCTTTGGATACTTTTAAGCATCTCAGATTTAACCAATATTTTGTGAAAAAAACTCTGGTAAAAATTATTTTATTAAGTCAAGGCCTATATTCATCTGGAAATTTTGTTTAATCGGAGCAGGCTTATAAGTATTTTGAGAATTAGTCTAATTACTAATTTTTTAAGGTATTGGATTCAGTTTTCAGCCTCTTTAAAAAATAATCTTTCGAATGGTTTCTTGACAGAAACCAGAGGCATGCGATAATGTTACCCATAAAATAATAAACATAACAGGATTGGTTTTATCAATATATTCAACATGTTTATCATCGATAAATTAATCTCCGTCCATATGCTTTACTTTTTATATGGATTGACTTTTCTTTTTTTAGGGGCTTCCATTGCTCTAAAGGATATGAAAGCCAGCAAGTTGAAGATATCAAGTTGTCTCTGGCTTCTTTCTATTTTTGGATTTGCACATGGTTTTCATGAGTGGGTAGAACTTTTTCTTCTCAGTAATGGTTCGCAGTTTTCGGACAATGAATTATACAAAATTAATTTTTTTGCCCTTTTCCTTGTTGGAGGATCTTTTTTATTTCTTTTGCTGTTTGGACTATCCCTGATTGATATATTTTATGAGAACAAATATATCAAATTGTTAAAACCCTTTGCCGTGGTGGTGTTTGTTCTAATGCTATTGTATTTCTTTAAATTTGAGTCTGGAAATCATCACCCCCAGTTCTTCATTTTTGCAAATAATCTTTTGAGAAAAACTTTTGGGTTTACCGGAAGTCTTGTTGCCTGTTATGGGTTGATAATTTATTCCAGAAGAGTAAAAAAAATCAGTCTCCCGATTTCCAGGTATTTTTTATACGTGGGTATTGGGTTTTTTTTATACAGTATCTTTGCCGGTCTTATTCAATCCCATACTCAAATGGTGCCATTTTCAATTCCGGTTGAATTTTTCCGCGGTGCATGCGCGGTTCTGATTACTGCATTTCTATTTAAAGCATTGAATATTTTTGATATCCATACAAGAAACAAATTAGAACAAGAGCTTAAAAACCAGGCCAAATCGGAAAAAATGGTGTCCCTTGGCCTACTCTCCGCCGGTGTCGCCCATGAAATCAACTCTCCTTTAACCAACGCCTCGCTTAACATGCAAATGCTTAGAAATCAGTTTGCCGATTCTTTAAGCAATGAAAAAATAAAAAAAAAGTTCGATGCAGTTGAAAGAAATATTGATCGGGCTTCCGTTATAGCTAGAGAGCTGCTTCAATTTTCTCAAACCCAGGAAATTATATTATCCCCAATGGATGTCAATCAGGTTATCGAAAGCACCCTGGCTCAGTTAAAAGAGAAACTGAGTAAGGTTAAGGTCACATGTAAACAAGACCATTTGCCGAAAATTAATCTAAATTCCCCAAAACTGGAACAGGTTTTCTTAAATGTAATTCATAATTCCATTGAGGCCATGGGAAACAGCGGCGAATTGTTCATTCGAACAAACCGAATGAACAATGAAATCAAAATAGTGATTTCAGACAATGGCACAAGTATTTCCATGGCGCATTTATCAAAAGTATTTGATCCTTTTTTCACCACAAAAGAAATGAACAGGGGGACCGGTCTGGGACTTTCAATCTGCCATGGTATTATTGAGCAACATGGGGGAACAATTATTCTTGCGAATAACAAGAGGGGGGGCGTTGATACAACGATTACCCTTCCGATTCCCTGATTTTTTATGAGCAAAAGAGGACATGGACATGAATAGAGTTTTGATTGTAGATGATGATATCGAATACAGGGAAAACGTAAAAGAAATACTTGACGAGGCAGGGTATCCAAATGATATGGCAGGATCTGCCAAAGAGGCTTTGGAAAAACTTGTCGTACAGCAATTTGATGTTATTTTGCTTGATTTCATGATGCCAGGCATTGACGGCATAAATGCCATTGAAAAGTTTAAAAAGATTAGACCTAATTCCAAAATCATTATGATTACAGCCTTTGCATCCATTGAAAATGCAGTGACAGCCATTAAAAAAGGCGCCAGTGAATATATTTCCAAACCCTTTAAAATTGATGCGCTTCTTCTGATGATCAAGCAGGTAATTGAAGAGTTTCGTTTTGAAGGCGATATAAAAAAATTAAAACTTGAAGGAACGCTAAGTTCCCTGTCTAACTCCATTAGAAGAGAAATCATTCGACTGTTTCATGCAAATAAAAAAATACGGTTGATGGAAACGGCTCGAAAATTAGATATTGAAGATCACACAAAATTAATTTTCCATTTAAAAAGTTTGAAAGATGCGAAAATTATAAAGCAAGATGAACAACGCGCCTACCTGCTTACCAAAGAAGGCAAAAAAGTCCTTGAATGCCTTAATATACTGGATCAGTATCTGTCAGAAAAATAATTTAATTAACTCCATTTCTCCTGCCATTCAAAGTTTTTATGTGAATTTTTCTTCACATAATTGCGGTCTATGTGAATATATTTTCACTATTTTAGTACCACAGTGTGTGGTAGCTTTTTATTCATTTATACAGCAGGTGCTTTATGCTGATGTCGTTTATTAATTTTAACAGGAGGAACCGATGAAAACTTTGGGAAAATTATTTTTAGGATTGGGCCTGGGAATAACAGGCATGCTTTTGATAGCAAACCCATCTTTGGCTGAAAAAACAAAGGCACCCTTGGAATTGGTCAGTGTAAAAGCAGATACAGCCATCACACTTGATGCCATGGCTGAAAAAGCCTGGGATAAAGCCACTGCCTTGGAAGTAAAGATGGACCAACTGCCTTATGAGCCGGACAATGGGTATGGTGGCATCCGGGAAACGACAGCGACAATAAAGTCCCTGTATGATGATAAGTATGTCTACTTTTTTCTTCAATATGCGGATCCAACCCAGAGTTTTGCAAGATTCCCCTGGGTGAAACAAACCGACGGCACCTGGAAACAATTAAAGAAAAAAGACAGCACCGGGCATGACAATACTTACTATGAGGACAAAGTGGGTTTCTACTGGGAAATCAAAGCCAAAGGATTTAAAAAGAAAGGTTGCGCTGTGTCCTGCCATATGACCGAAAATGGTTTAAACAATGGCATTGCAGATACGTCTGCAGGACGAAAATACACGAACTCACCGGACGAAACCATTGATATGTGGCACTGGAAAAGTGTACGAACAGGCCCCTTAGGGTTCTTTGACGATCAATTTGTTGATTCAAATACAGATCCGAAGGTAGATAAAAATTGGGGTCGACATGGTGATGTAAAAACCGGCGGTGGTTATAAAGACAACATCAATGAAGCAAAAACCGGACCGGCTTTTATGAATTCGCCCTATAGTGAAGAAGACAAATACTGGGTCTTGCAACGATCCAAAGCAGAATTTGTCGATATGTTTAAATCTGGTGACATTGTGCCGGGAATCGTAATCTCACCCTTCACGGGTGGTCATCGGGCTGATATCACGGTAAAAAGTGCCTGGAAAGACGGCATGTGGACCTTAGAAATCAAACGTGCCCTTACCACCTCCGGAGATAAAGCAGACATTCAGGATGTACAGTTCAGCGACCTTGGAAAAGTTTATTATTTCGGGTTATCTGTTTTTGACAACTCCCAAATCAATCATGTTTACCATGAAGGTTCAATCGGAATGACATTCAAATAGATCAAAGCAGATCCAAAAAAGATGTTTTAATCTGTATGCCTTGGGAGCGAGGCATACAGATTTCCGCCTTTACCACTTTTAAATATGGGGCATCGTTTTTAAATGTATAACATCAACATACTGGAAAAAAAATTGCGATCCCGCCTGATGGGTTTAGGCTTTATTTTAATCAGTGTTCTTTTCCTGATGGGTACTGCTCTTTATCTGCCCATTGCCAAAGCTGCCTTGATTCCAGAAAGTGAGGCTGCTGAAGAAGTTAAACCTGAAATTATCGGTCCCCGCATTATTGTGGCAATGAAAACCAGTATGTATGACCAAGTTGCCGATGATGAAGACATTGACATTATGGCTCAATGGATTGATGACGGTGCAAAAAACGATGATTTTTTTAAGAATACGATTTATACCATCATAAAAAACGACTGCGTCAATTGTCATAGCGAAACGTCGACCATGACAAGAAAGGTTCCCTATCTACCCTTTGCCTCCTACGAAGACATTAAACCATTTACAAAATTAGCCCCCACCAGTGAAAGCTGTCTATCATGCCATGGGGATTCTATGCTGGAAGAACCATCCAATGAAAAATTCAAGTCAAATTTTATTGATCAAAATAAACTTGAAATGACGGTTCATAAAAAACTGGCCTGTGTCAGATGCCATGTGGTCCTGCACCCGGAAACCAATAATATTTACCAGGAAACACAGGCCTTTAAAGCACACGTTCTAAAAGGAAAAACAACGATTGAACTGGGCGGCCCCGAAACTTTCAAACCCAGTTGCGCAAACTGCCATCCAAAAGTGGAAAGAAAGATTGCAAAAAGCTCCCATTCCGTTGAGAACATAAAACTTGCACGATCAAAGCAAAACACGCCCACAGTTCAAAAAAAGCAATTTGATGCCCCTAAATGTAACGATTGTCATGGTGCCCAGCACTATATCTCCGATACAAAGCTCAATGAAACAAAATTTGATATTGTTAATCGATGCGGGACCTGCCATGAAAAGCCGACCAAGACATACTTTGCCTCATATCATGGTCAGGCGTCAAAGCTAGGGGGAAAAAAGGTTGCCAAATGTGCCAATTGTCATGGTTCCCATGAGCTTTTATCAACCGCCATCCCGGAATCTATGCTCTCTTCAGACAATATCCAGAAAACATGCCAGGAATGCCATGAAAAGGCCAATCGGCAGTTTGCTGGATTTTTACCCCACGCAGATGTTCAGGACAGAGTAAAAAATCCACTTTTGTTTTATTCTTTTTGGGGTATGACCATTCTCATCGTCCTTACATTTGCTCTGTTTGGAACGCATTCGATTTTATGGTTGAACAGGTCAATGATCGAAAAATATGCAGAAGGGAAAAACAAAGAAAAAACGATTGTACCAGACAAAGTGTCCAATCTTTATATCAGGCGATTCCGAATGTCCTATTCCATATTGCATCTGATGATTATGGTCTCTTTTATAACCCTGGCCCTTACGGGGATGGCGCTAAAATTTGCTGACAACCCTTTGTTTATATTTATCAACAAGCTCGTTGGCGGGCCGTCAATAATGCATAAATTGCACATGATCGGCGCCCTTATCGCATTGCTCTATATGAGTATACATCTGTTCCAGGTGGCCGTTCTTTTTATTAAAAGAAAGATAAGCTTTTCAGGATTATTTAAAAAAGAATACTCCATGATGTTATTACCTCGTGATTTAAAAGAACTGAAATCAAATTTGCTCTATTTTATCGGCAAAGGCCCGAAGCCTCAGTTCGGTCGGTGGACCTATTGGGAAAAATTTGATTACATAGCCGAACTCTGGGGCACAATTGTTGTGGCGGTAACAGGCTTGATGCTTGCCTTTCCTGAATTCACCACCCAGTTTCTGCCGGGCGTTGCGTTAAACATTGCAACTATCATTCACAGTTTTGAGGCACTTTTGGCAACGGCTTTTATTTTTTCCATCCATTTTTTCAACGCTCACATGCGCCCGGAAAATTTTCCAATGGATACTGTTATTTTTACGCAAAAACTGCCTCTGGACAGATTTAAAGAAGAAAGGCCGAGAGAATATAAGGAGATGGTCAAAACCCAAACCCTGGAAAAATATTTGGTCGATCCACCTAAAAAATGGTATTCCATAATTGTTTCTATCGTGGGATGGTTCTTTTTATCCATAGGAATTATTACACTCATTGCAATAATTTATTCTTTATTAGGGCTCGTTTTTTAAAAGTAGTTTTGCGGTATAGATATTTAATTTCCAGTTCGGGAAATATGGATACGTCGTGGAAGCCGATATCAAAGGATTCTTCGACCATATGGACCATGAATGGCTGTTGAAAATGCTCAAGGAAAGAATTGATGATACAGCATTTTTAACCTTAATCAACAAA
>JAHJLN010000055.1 GCA_018821715.1 Pseudomonadota bacterium
GTTCATGAAGGTCCGGTACTACGGATTCTTGCATCCTTGCTCATCCGTCAGTCTTGCGAAAATCCAAATTGCCATTGAGACCGCCAATGGCGCCAGGGTGGTGAAAATTGAAATCACCATAAAAAAGTATATACCGGCCTGTCCAGACTGCGGCGGGGAACTGGAATATCTGTATTCGGTCCTGCCTTATATGATCCCACCCAAAGAACCGGGATAGTGAATATTGATTTGAAATCAGCTTTAACCGTTTCTTTTTTAACCTGAAGGTTACACGTGAAATTGGGCCGCAGGGTTGCGCCCCGGACCTGAAAAAGTGTTACAATACCGGTTGGACCTGCCTGAATTTGTATTGATTTTGATCCATAAAATGAAAGATTCACACCGATCGGTTTGAACATCTTCCTTTAAAACTCACATCCTACAGATCGATTGCTTTACCAATCCCCTATACATGATTTTTAATCCGGGCTTCTTGAACAATAGATTGAGTACGACCTTGCAGGTCGTGTCAATCCTTTAGGGTTTGGTTTCGGAAGACAATCGTTTAACAGATCAATATTTAAAAGTTCATCGCAGACTGTCAAAAGGTGGTGTAGGGCTTATCATTCCCGGAAATTTTTTTGTCAGTAAATTAGGGGTGGCTGTAGCCAGAAATTTGGTAATTGATAATGACAAGGTGATAGATGATCTTAAAGAATTGACTGATATTGTCCATGAAAACGATACACTGATAGTCGCCCAATTAAATCATGGTGGGCGGCAATGTGATCCGGCAGTTATCGGACAAGCGCCTTTAAGCCCTTCCTCAGTGAAAGACGGGCTCACAGGAATTCGTCCTAGAAAGATAAAAATTGAGGAAATTGAGGAAATAATAAAAGCATTCGCAGAAGCTGCATTGAGGACTAAACAGGCTGGATTTGACGGCGTACAATTAAATGCCGCCCATGGATACCTGATTAATCAATTTTTGAGCGCACGAACAAACCGCAGAAAAGATGATTGGGGTGGCTCATTAGAAAACCGTATGCGTTTTCTTTTAGAAATTTATCAGGCGATGCGAAATTTGGTAGGCAAGGATTTTCCTATTTTAGTCAAAATAAATTCCCAAGACAATATAAAAAATGGTGTTACACTTTCTGAAAGCATCGCTCTAAGCAAGAAGTTGGATGAAATAGGAATTGATGCTATAGAAATAAGTGGCGGCATCAAAGAAACTGGATTTACGACCACCAAAGGCGACATCCCCGAAGACTTGCTATTGAATAATTTAAACATGCTAAATGGCTTTTTGTTCAAATTTGTAAAGGGCAAATTGGAAAAGGCTGCCCAGTTTCAAGAAGGGTATCATCTTGCTCAGACAACCGCGATTAAAAAAAGTGTAAACGTGCCGATAATCTTAGTGGGGGGACTACGCAAAAGAGTAATGATGGAAAATGTAATAGAACAAGGAAATGCCGATTTGGTTTCTATGTCACGTCCTTTTATCCGTCAACCAAATCTTGTCAATCAATTTTTGAAACATCCTGATTCTGAATGCATAACCTGCGTCAACTGCAATAGATGCACAGTTGAAATTACAATTAATAATAAACCGTTGCGATGTTATTATTCTTCTAAAAAGAATGGTCAAAAAAGCTAATTAAAAAATTCAGCGGACACAAAAAGCTGCGCAGCTGATTAAATCTGCCTCTAATTCTACTTGTTTCTCGCATTAATTCGACTTAGCTGAAATAATTGACAATTCTGAAGTTGACTGGTAGTGCCATCAAGCATTATGGAAACTATTATTTTCACATTTTTAAAGAAAGCGCAGAAAATCAAAATTGTATTCCAACAATGCTCTTGCAACGGATCGCAAAAAGCCGCGACCGCTGAAGAGCAAGGTTATCGCGCCGAGCAAAGCTCGGCGTATCTTGCAGGGTGAAAGTCCCTGTCGGGAGGAAGTCAGCAATGATTTTCTGTAAGGGTTAGCCACCCACCCGTATCGAGCCTTGGGTCCATGGCGGAGCTGTTAAAGTACAGCGAACAAGATGGGCTAAGCGTAGGCAGAGAATTTTGTAGGCCGCAGGGGTGGTCGCGCACCCTGAAGTGCTGGTACAGCTTCGAAATTACACTTGCGGATGCCGAGGGTTTTAACGTCCACCGAAGGCAATACAGAAGCATTCGTTATCGGCGAGAATGTGGAGGTCCGCCGGAGTCCTCAGGCCGTGGCATGCAAGAAGAGATGCGCCGTAGAACTCGGGAAGCCCCAAAGGTTCCAGGAAATTTGTTCCTGGATGGATAGAGTTATAGGAACTATGAAACCGAATTCATCAGAAATAAAGGAACAAAAACCCTGGTGGGAGACATGCTGGTCCGCTGGCGTGCCTCCAGAAGCCGATGGGGTGTCTTATCAGGCATACTACTCAGAGGTGTGGAAAGCGCACTACACGGGGAAGGACCTGACGGAAGTACGTAGCCCGCAAAGGAAACTCGTACCGGACAAAGTAACGGCAGAAAGTTACCAGAAAAATCTTGGGGCAAATATTCAGGTGTTGGCAGAAAGATTGAAGACAAAGCATTATCGAGCCAAGTTGGTTCGGAGAAGCTACATCCCAAAAGAAAATGGAAAAGAGAGACCACTGGGTATTCCTGCCCTTGAAGACAGGTTGGTTCAACTGGCCTGTTCCAAGATACTGACTGCAATCTTTGAGGCTGATTTCCTTGATAACAGCTATGGGTACAGACCCAACCGGAGTGCAAAGGACGCAGTGAACGATTTGCGTTTTAATTTCCAGTTCGGGAAATATGGATACGTCGTGGAAGCCGATATCAAAGGATTCTTCGACCATATGGACCATGAATGGCTGTTGAAAATGCTCAAGGAAAGAATTGATGATACAGCATTTTTAACCTTAATCAACAAA
>JAHJLN010000007.1 GCA_018821715.1 Pseudomonadota bacterium
CCTACACGACGCCTTCCGATCTGGTCTTCCCTTTTCTGGTTGTGTTCATCATCCAGGAAAAGGACTTCCGGCATTAAATCGGCAAAATGGGTGACGGCAATAATATCCTTTTTGCGCTGCCAGTATCCCATTAAAAATTCCGGTTCAAGGTCTTTATAGTTCTGCAACGGCATATACATTCTTCTGAGGTGCAAAAGAACCTTTTCCGTCTTTTTCCTGTGCCCGCCGATAATAACGGAACCGCCCACCTCATCTTTTTTGACGCCTTTGGTCCATGGTGCACCCGTGATACCAAAGTCAATGCATAACGGAATCCTTAAAAGTGCGGAAAGCGTATTCAGGGCAAGGGCATAACCGGCCGACGGTCCTCCCACATTGTATGATGCGGAAAGCAATTGATGGTGAAGGGAATATCGTTTTAAAAAATCACCGAAAATCCAGGGCACACTGTAATCAGGGGACAGTTCCTGAATATAGTTTTTCACCATGGTTAATGCTTCCTGGGCAGACTGTTTTGTCATTTGAACCGCCATGTCAAGTTCTGCCGCGTTTGAAGAGGAAGACGAGACCGCGCCCGTAACAATAATGGGAGACCTTTCCACTCTTCCGGTCAAGCTTGTGGCAATGGGCAAAAGTATCCCTGTCACATCATTTGCACCCACGCCAATGATAAACCCGACCTGGGGTTCCTTGCTCAACTCAGTTTCTAAAAATTCATTGAGCTGGACAGATCCTTTTCTTACCGGACTTTGGGATATTTCCCTTCGAGCCGATTCAAGATGAGCTTCCACAAGCGGGTAATCCTTTTCCGAAATAATGTGATCCACGTTGGCAAGGATCTGGACATAATGCTCCACAAAGTTTTTTAAATCATTTTTAATTTTTGATTTTATCAAGGGCGGGGCTTTAACCGCATCAAGAATACCGATAATAGTCTTAAAGTTAAGTTTAATAAAATCAATTTTTTCCTGGTGCGTGGAATCTTTCAGCTGCCGAAGTTTTAACAGAACCTTATATTCCGTGCTGCAAAGGGCAATGGCTTTTTCCGTGAATGAGGTATAATCTGCCGGCGTGTTGCAGATGCCCTGAGCAGTTTCAATAATCTTTTCAATTTTAAACTGATGGGGATGAAGGACTGCTTCAAATTGTTTTTTAATGATGTCAAAGATATCTTTTTGTCGCATGTGCCCGGATACTTCAAGGGTTTTCAGTCGTTTTGAACGGATCAAAGCAGGATCAAGAATATCCAGGCGGTTGGTGGTAAGAACCGTAAAAACCTTATTCAGCGGAATTTCACCATCAATAATATTCAAAAATTTGTTGGTCAGTGCATCGGATGGCTGCCCGCCTGTGGCACTTCTTCTGGGGGCTAAAGCATCGCCTTCATCAAAAAAGATGATGGTTGGTGCGATCATTTTTGCGATATCATATACTTTTTCAAGATTGGAGACAGCACCATGAACCGGGCTTGAGGGGTCCTGAAGCGCCGAGGGGCTTGTGGCAATATCATGAACCTTGAGATTCGAGGAAAGCCAGGTTCTGGCAAGAAAGGTCTTTCCGCTGCCCGGCGGTCCTGTCAGAACAACACCTTTATCCTCGCTGATACCGTAACTGCAACAATTGTTGGCCATTTCTGAAAATTTATCCTTGATATCCCCCACATACTCATCCCAATTAACGGTTCGATCCATACGGTCAACGACCTTGCTGTATAATTCACCGTAAACGTTTTTAGCTACCAGTTGAAATGCACTCCTGATCAGGATACTGTTATTCAGGAAATCCAGAACAAAATCTCCCCGGATATTAATGATGGATTCGATCAGTTTTCTAACATATGCAGGACTGATTTTCAGGCTTCTTTCCTTGAAAATGGCATAGATTATGTTTACGGCTTTATCAAGACTTTCAGAATCCGGGTTGTATTTTGTGGGGATCTGATGCCGATTGATTTCAAGAAAAATAATTTTTTTAAGATTTTCCGCGTTCATCCAGTATTTGGAGATATCAATAATACAGCCTTTTTCCACAAACCGTCTGTAAATGGCTGAATCAAACCGATGGGTCTGATCAGTGGTCGCGATAATAAAGCAGTCTCTTCTGCCTTCAATGATTTCATCCAGAACGATATTTGAGGTGTCAATCAGGGTTCGCTGCTGTTTTTCCAACCCGCCGCTGCCGCCATAGCTTGCCTCTGACTTGCCAAAAGCGGAATGGGCTTCTTCTATGTGCCGGATAGACGTTACTTTGGGGTGACCCATGGCCCGTTTTAAATAATTGCCCGGTTCTCCTGCTAAAGAGGTCTGATAATCGTTGGGTGTAATAACGGACGAATCAACAGTAATTCCCCGTTCTTCAAAGTAGGTCAGATTATCCATGATCCGTTTTTTAAAAATGCGTCTCAAAACCGGAATTTGGGCAAGGCGGCTGTAAAAAGACTGTTTTCTTTTTCTTGCAATCTTCATTGCAAATTCAGGATCTACCTCTTCCAGGCTTGTAAAAAGGCTGTGCCTGGCAAGAATTTCTTCCTTTTTCTTTCTCCAGTCAACCATGGGGATCACTTCATTCCTGAACACTACTTTTTCCAGGGTTTCCCTGATGGTGGCACTCTTACCACTTCCGGAGGTGCCCTCAATGAGAAGAATAGGGGCTTTGGGAACATCCGGGTCTTCAATATGTTCTTTCCTGATGTGAGCCCGGTATATCTTGTCAACGGTTTCTTCAAGTTCAAAGGGAACATGAAGATCGGTCAGTTCCTTGTCCAGTACGGCAATCACATAGTGATATTCGGGTTTTGTCAGCTCTTTTTCAATAATGGCATTCCAGGATGCACCGGGATTGGTCTCTCCTGAGTATAAAAATCGTTTCTTCCAGTCCCGCAGGATTTCCGGGTTGTTTAACACAATCATTTTTCTTTTTTTACGTCTCATGAAAAAGAAAAGAAAAATGAATTCTTTCATAAACGAAACAAAGGGATGGGGTGGTTTGTACTGGTTCAGACGGGATCTGACAAAGGCTTTGGTATCATAACTCCATGTTCCCACGAGGTGTTCTATCTTTTTTATCGATTCTTCGGGAAGCCTGATCAATGTTTTTTGTTTTGTAATTCTTTTTGCCATACCCTTCTCCCTGGATTAAATGAAATCAGCCTCTATTTAAGGTTTTTTCAAAATGATCGGCGATAACAGTTGTTTTTCACTGTCATTTAAGGGCGTATTAATTTTTTCCGTGAACGGAGAGGGCAGTGTTAGAGAAGGCGTTTGCCCGGCACCATGAAGAACAAATGTTTTTTGATCTGATTGGTTCTTTTCATATGCCGTTGCCCATTTTTGCTGGGACAAAAATTCAAACAGTGCCGGGCTCACGTTCTGTTTATCAGAACCTCCCAACGCCGTGTGAAGAGCGCTAATCCCTTCAAGGTAAGCCTTATACAGTTTCTTGATCCTGTCGGCTTCCTGATCTGCAGCATAATTATCTGCCTCTGCGATAAGCTGCCGTCGCTTTTTTTCCTCTGTTGCTTCAACCAGTTTGTCGCCGAACCGGGTTTCATTTAGAACGAAACTGACCACTTCAATACCATATTTTCCTTCAATGGTCGGACCGTTTTTGTTGATCGGGCGATTTTTCAAGGCCTCAAAGATTATCTCTTTTATTTTTTCTCTTTCACTGATCAGTTTATTGACTTCCTGTGCCTGAAGCGTGTCTTTGGCAATGCCGTCAAAGTCTCCCTGGAGAAGAATTTCAGGAAAAAGGTTCTCAATCCCCCAGACCTTTAAATCTTTTATTTTAAATGTCATCAAAGCAGACGTCCAAAGCGCAACGTTTTCCTGGGAAATGATTTTTATGGGAGCAGACGTTCCGCCAAGATATAAATTCTGATTCATCAAGGGGACATCCTTTTCAAGTCTGGTAAAAAAAGGCAGCCGGTAGTGCCAGCCAATATCTGTTACCGCCTGTCGTTTTCCGCCAAACTGTTCAAGGATAACCGCATAGTTGAGCTTGACCTTATAAATCACTTTGGTTGAATAGACAACAGCCGCCAATGAGTAAAAAAGGGCGACAATAAAGCAGATAAATGCCATTCGCCTGATTAAATTCATCATCCTTGCCCGCTGGAGAAATACCTGTGAAGACTCATCCTTCATGGCTGATCCTTTCTTTTGATAACCGTCAGGTGTTGGTAAAATAAAGCTGTAACGTATAAAATACTAATTTATGAAAGTTATTTTTGAATCCGCAACCAAATGAAAAAATAATCGTATGAAGTTCACTATATGTCAAAAGTATACATCAAGAAATATGACTAGTCAAAAATTATTTGCAGCAAAAACAGTTAAGCGATATCACAAATAATGTTTTATCGCTTCTTTCATTTGACTTTTAACTTGAACCTTGTGAAAAATTATATTAATTTTAATTGAAAGAATTTATAATACAAAACTATTAACCTTAGAGTGTCATAAAACAGAAACAGATGCAGAGAAGAACGTTTTTGAAACAGGCCGCTTTCTTTTTTACACTGGCAACAACGCCCCTGGCAATTGCAGACTCGTTTGGCATCGTTAATAATAGTACCGGCTCATTGGATTCCCATATTAAAGACCGGTTATTAAAAAAACGGCTTTTTGATAAAGTGTATGATGAAGATATTTTTCTGGATAAGCCCCTTTTGCCTGTATTGGCAGCCTCGCTGAAGCGCCTTAAAAAAATGCAGAAAAGTGTCGGGTATGCAAATTTTTGCCTGTTGAATTTTGATGATGCCATACAGATTGGAAATTCTTATTCAGCTATTGGCGCCTTTTCAAAACAAGAACTTGATTTTCTGGAGATGATTTTTTACTCCCGGGTAAATGAATATGGATTTATGGGGGAAAAGCCGATTAAGAGTATTACCGGAAAAATCATTAAAAAAAAGGTGCAAAAAATTCCCAACACCGGTAACTATCTTTACCGCGGCAAGCCCATTGAGATATATGACACCATTAAAAAAAACGTCGGCAACGATGTGATTCTGACATCTGGTGTCCGCAGCGTCATGAAACAATTTCTGCTGTTTTTAAACAAGGCGGAGGAAAGCTGCGGAAACCTTTCCATGGCTTCCAGGTCCCTTGCTCCACCGGGTTATTCCTTCCATGGAGTCGGGGATTTTGACGTGGGGAAAAAAGGATATGGCATCCATAATTTTACAGAACGGTTTACGCAGACGGATGTGTATAAAAAACTGACTGATCTTGGCTATTTAAAATTCAGATATGAGCGCGATAATGATCTTGGTGTGAGATTTGAACCCTGGCATATTGAAGTTGTATAAAATTAAAAAACTATTGTACAAAGGGCTCATTCTTTGTTTATTGAGCTTTATTACCTATAGCAGCACTTTTGCATCAACCCTTCCTGACTTGGAATTTTCCGTTCATAAACTCTCATCAAAAGTTGCCGGTCATACCCTTTTAATTATCGGCGGCATCCAGGGGGACGAACCCGGAGGATTTAATGCAGCCTCCCTTATTATTACCCATTATGACATTTTATCCGGAAATGTCTGGGTCGTGCCCAACTTAAATTTTTTAAGTATTATCAACCGCTCCAGGGGAATTTTCGGCGATTTAAACAGAAAATTTGACAAGCTTAATTCCACAGATCCGGAATTTCAAACCATTAACAGGATAAAAAAGCTGATTCTTGATCCCAAAGTGGATCTTGTTTTAAACCTTCATGATGGGTCTGGATTTTACCGTAACGCCTACCATGACAGGCTTCACAATCAGAATCGGTGGGGCCAGTGCATCATAATTGACCAGAACCAGGTGGGTACCAAGAACTTTTCAAATCTTTCACTCATGGCTAAAAACTCGATTGGCCACGTGAATAAACATCTGTTACAGCAAAAAGAGCTTTTCCATTTAAACAATACCGATACAGGAAGCGGCAATCTGGAAATGGCAAAAACCCTGACCTATTTTGCCACAAAAAATAACAAGTCCGCCTTTGGTATTGAAGCCAGCAAATCCTTTCTGACATCAAAACGGGCCTATTACCATCTGCTTGCCATTGAGTCTTTTTTCAACCAGGCCGGCATTAAATTTAAAAGAAACTTTAAGCTGTCTGAGCACCATATTAAAAAAGCCATTGATGATGATATTCAAGTGGCGCTTAACAACAGAAAAATCATTTTAAAAATTGAAAATGTCAGAAAACACTTGAATTACATTCCCTTGAAAAAAAATAGTATCATTGAGTTTCAGGTGAATAACCCCTTAATGACCATTGTTGCGTCAGGAGACACCTATAGTGTGTTTCATGGAAACCGTCAACTCACCCATTTATCGCCCCAGTATTTTGATTATGATTTCAGCCTTGATGCCATAGATATGATTGTAGACGGAAACCATAAAAAAGTGTTGTTTGGAAATATTGTGTCTGTTAAGAATGCTTTTATGGTACCAAACTTAAAGGACCACCGGGTTAATGTTATCGGTTTTACAAAAGAGGCGTGCGCCAATGAGTCCGGGGTGATGGTTACAAAAGACAATATCCTTAAAAATTATTCCATTGATAAAAAAGGGACGCTTTTCCGAGTAGAGGTCTATAAATCTGAAAAATTCTCCGGCATGGTTCTGGTTGATTTTGGTGAGAAAAAATTGCCGGATTTAAATGTGGCATACGAGGAAAAGGGTCCCAATATTTCAAAAAATATCTTCTAACAGTCTTTTATTTAGGTGCATAGATAATAATCAATGCTTTTGCAATGCCGCCAACACCGCGAAGGGCGTGGGGGATGCTTGAATCAAAATAGATGCTGTCACCTTTTTCAAGCAGATGACACTGTTCTGCGCTTTTAAATTCTACTTTTCCTTTCATGACAAAATGAAATTCTTCCCCTTTGTGATCATTATAAAGCAGATCTTTCTCTTCTCTTGGTTCAATATCCACAAGAAAGGGTTCCATCTGTTTTCCCACCATCGGATATGCCAGGGATTCCCATCGATATCCGACCTTGGACTCATTTTTATGATGAAACAGCTTTTTAACGCCATATCGTTCATTCTTTTTTACCACCACAATCCGGTCTCCCATTTCATGGTCCCGGAAAAAATGGCTGATTTTTACACCCAGGGCTGTTGAAATTTTAATCAATGTAGCAATGGGGGGAGCGGCAATATTATTTTCAATCTGTGAGAGCAACGGCTTTGAAAGCCCGGTCAAATCCGAGACTTCCTGGAGTGTCAATGCTCTGTGCTTACGAAGGTTTCTGATTTTATTACCCAGGTTCAGTGCAGCAACTTCTTCTTTCACTTTGTTTTCTATCCGAGGTGACATCTTTTTGTTTACTTCCTCCATAATTGTTCAATTTTTTTTTTAAAAGACAGTTAAAAAATTCGAAAAAAGTTTAGCATGATGGAACATTGAGATCAAGATAATAAAATTCGACTTGAATGACATTAAGGAGATTAAAGGTGTTCAACTCTTTTTAAAAAGAAGACCCTAATCCATCAAGGGATATCGTTCATTTGCCAGGCGATTGGTTGGATCCCCCTCCTGCTCCATGGCAGATAGAATCTCTTTTTCCTTTTTGATTGGCAGACGTCCGGTCATGTGGGCATACCCCACGGGCTGGTCTTCCTGGTTGGTGAAAACTGCCTCTGCCTCTGCCCGACCGTTTTCTTCTATTTGGGTTATGGTTACGGAACATTGGACAGTATCATTAAAATAAACCGGACCTACAAATTTAAACTCCATGCCCGTTGCAAGCCATCCCACCTGGCCGCCAAATTCGCAAATCATTGATCCGACCAGAAGACCATGACAGATAAGCCCCTTAAAGCCTTTTTCATCTGTCCAGCGCCCATCATAATGAACCGGGTTGTAATCCCTTGTGATATCGCCAAATAAAACCGTGTCTTGTTGGGTAAATGTTCTTTGAAAGGTAAAAGTATTGCCGGGCTTGAGACCTTCAATTGACTTCAGTCGAATCGGGTTTGCCATCTTTAGTGTTTTCCTTTAATTAAAAAAATTTTTCACTTTTTCCTTTAACACCTTGCCCATTGTATTTTTAGGAATATGGTTTGTAAATAAAATTTTTTTTGGGCACTTTAAGTTGTGCAGCATTTCTTTGCATATGGATTGAATTTTAAGTTCGCTTAATTCAATCCCGGGTATTTTTTCAACCAGGGCCACCACTTTTTCTCCCCACACCTCATCTGCAACCCCCACCACAGAAGACTCTTTTACACCGTCAATGGAGTTAATAACCCTTTCTACTTCTGTTGCCGAAACATTCTCTCCACCGGTGATAATCAGGTGTTTAATACGATCCGTCAGATAATAATACCCGTCTTTGTCCATTCTTCCGAGATCCCCGGTTTTAAACCATCCTTGTTTAAACGCTGCTTTGGTTTCCATGGTCTTTTGCCAATACCCTTTTGTGATGGACGGGCTTTTTAACCATATCTCCCCGACAGCACCGGGTTTAACGTCTTTTTTTGTTTTTATATCCATTATCCTTACCCCAACCCCTGGCAAGGGGCGCCCGATGCTGCCCGGTATTTTTCGACCCTTTAACGGATTTGAAAAATTCATCCCGGTTTCTGACATACCTTCTCTTTCAACCGGGTCTTTTCCAAATATTGTTTTTATCCTTTCAAACTCCTTTTCCAGCAAAGGCGCAGAGCCGGATGTCAACAATCTAAGGTGAGAAAAATCGATTTTTTGATCCCCGATATAATCCATTAATCTTGTGTACATGGCAGGAACAGCCATAAAAGTGCTGCAGATGTGGGAAGGATGTTTGGACGAAAGATTTTGGAGCACTGTCTGGGGTTTGAATGCATCCAGCAAAAGAACATGGGAGCCGCTTAAAAGGGCTGTGTGAAGGGCAAAACAAAGCCCGTGGACGTGAAACAGGGGCAGGGCATGACAAAGGACATCTTCCGAAGAAAGCTCCCAGATCGACATAATATTTTTTGCATCACAAACCAGATTGCCATGCGTCAGAACAGCACCTTTCGGCTTTCCGGTTGTTCCGGAAGTGTAAATAATCAGGGCCGGATCTTTTTGTGAAACCGGTATGTCAGAGGAAGACACAACAGCAGATCTGAAAAAATCTATTTTTTCATAGGGCAGATGTGTGGATATTTCCAGTATTTCCATTTCAGGGCAAATCGCTTTTATCATCTCTTTTTTCCCGGGATTGACCATGATCAGTCCGGCACCGGCATCATTGATCAGATATTCAAGTTCATTTCTCTTAAATCCGGGATTTAAGGGCACTGCAATAAGGCCTGCCATTAACAGAGCAAAATGAGCAATAACCGCAATGACTGATTTTTCAAGCAGCAGAATAACCCGATCCCCTTTCTTAAGGCGATAGACAGCTAAAAAATTTTTAAACAAAAGGATATCTTTCTTAAGATCATCAAACGTCAATTGGGTTTCAATGTTTCCATCCCGATAAAAAGTAATTGCTTTTTTATGGGCAAAGGTTTTAAACCTTTTTTCAATCAAGATGTTCATTGATTCTGTCGCCATTTTCACCCCTGTATCAAAATTGTCGTCCATTCTACAGGGTTTTATGGTAATATATCCTGTCTTTTTTCACCAGTGAAATCATGAAGATCAAAGACAACACGCCTTTTTTGTTTTACAAATGATTTTTATCATATTAGGATATGCCCATAACATTAACGCATTGAATATTTTATCTGTTTGTTTTAAGACAGGTTATACTGATAAAAACAATCTGCCATGGGAAAAATGATAGATCCTGAAAACATGTCGATTTTGATTGTGGATGATGTGAAAAGCATGCGCTCCATTGTCCGGAAAATGCTAAAAAATTTGGGCATGGGAAAAATATTGCATCTGGCTGAAAATGGCCTGGAAGGATTGAAAATATTACACTCAACCCGTGTTGACCTTGCCATTGTTGACTGGAAAATGCCGATAATGGATGGCCCACAGCTACTTGAAGCCATTAGAAAGGATAAGCAGTTAAGAGATATCCCTGTTCTGATGGTTACGGCTGAATCTGAAAAAGACATTGTTTTACAAGCAGCTGAAATTGAGGTGGAGGGTTATCTTTTAAAGCCATTATCGCCGGCAGTCCTGGACGAAAAAATAAAAACCATCCTTCATCAGATTAACCACCCTGATCTTGCAACCATTCATCTTCGCAAGGCCCGTGCTTTTGAAGAAAAAAATGACTTCACTTCTGCGATTGAACACATGAAACATGCGGTTCAATTGAGACCTTTTGCATCCAGGATTTTGCGGAACCTGGGGCTACTCTATCAAAAATCAGGAGATGAAAAGACCTTGGAAAAATGTCTTTTAAAGGCAGCGTCGGTGAACCAGCAGGATGCGGTTACCCGATATCTTCTCGGTGAATTGTACTGGAAGAAAAATGATTGGATTTCAGCTGCCCAGTCTTACCTTGAAGTGATTTCCCTGACAAGAAAATTTTCTGATAGAGCCGTAGATCTTGGTGACATATTATTAGAAAAAAAGCTGGCTCGATTGGCAAAAAATATTTTTTCAAAAGTGATTTTTAAATCTTCAAAAAATCTATCTTTAAATGAAAAAATCATAGACATCTGTATCAAGCATAATGAAATGGAATATTCTAAAGACCTGCTGAACCGTCTCATCAAAGATTTTCCTTCAAATTTCGATCTGGTTTATAAAATCGGGGTTGTCTGTGAGATGACAGGAGATATTGAGACAGCGCTTGGGCATTTTTTATTCCTTGAAAAAAATCATGGAATAAAAATAGATGTTCAGCTTAAAATCGCTAAGCTATATTATGATAAAAGCAAGATTCTACAGGCTGACAACTATCTGAATATGGTGCTTCGTAAAGACCCGAAGAATAAAGAAGCCCTGGCCTTAAGACACCTTTTTTAAATGGTTAAGTTGATTTTTTATCAATGAAAGCAACTTTGTGGGTCGTCAGCATTCTTGCAGACAACTCTAATGTTCTTGCCAGGAATAGTTCCATTTCATCGGATTTAATCGGGTTTGCCGAGGGTGATTTATGCTTAAGCGGATCAATTAGTTTTCCATTTTTCTTCATGCGAAAATCAAGATGAGGACCTGTTGCATACCCTGTCATTCCCACATATCCGATTACATTTCCCTGTAATACGCGCTTGTTTTTTTTCATACCTTTGGCAAATTTGCACATATGATTGTACTCAGTGATATATCCATTGTAATGACGAATGTTAATATAATTGCCCATACCCTTGTTAAAACCGATTTCCGTAATGATCCCGTCCCCAACGGTTTTTATGGGTGTGCCTTTTGAGGCAGCATAATCCACTCCAGGATGTGAACGATATTTTTTGAATATGGGATGCATCCTTTTTTGGGTGAATTTGGATGAAATTCTTGAAAACGCTAGCGGTGCCTTTAAAAATGCTTTTTGAAGGGACTTTCCGTTTTCATCATAATATCCAAAGCTCCCATTTGAATCTTCGTGCAAAAAGGCTTTGAAAACTGTCCCGTTATTGGTAAAAACAGCTGCTTGTATTTTCCCATAGCCTGAAAGCTTACCCTCACGATACCGTTTTTCCACAAGAACCTGGAACTGGTCACCGGGTTGGATGTCTCTTATAAAATCAATATCCCAGGCAAAAATATCAGACAGTTTCCATGCAAGCTCACTTTGCTCCCCTGATTTTCTGACAGCCTCAAACAAACTGGATGTAATCGTAGAAGAGATGACCTCAAGAGCCAGGGTATACTTGATGGGTGCCTGGTTGATGGAAAATATACCGTTTTCCTTCTGGACAACGAGCCTGTCTTCTTTATCAATTTCATATTCAAACCCGATCAGATCGTCTTCTTTAAGGATAATTTTATAGGGCTGGCCTTTTCTGATATGGGTCAGGGGATAAACATCACCACTCAGGTGGCTTATCTCATATATGGTTTTTAACGGAAGATAGTGATTCAAAAGGGAGGATGCCGTATCTCCATTCTTTACAATCCCTTTTACAACTTGAATATCCGGCAGGGTAAGGAAAGCTTTTTTTTTCGCTGTTGGGTCTGAGCTCGAAGCAAATGCACTGTTAAGCCCCGGGATTAAAAAAATGCCGGCAAAGAGCAATATAAAAATAGAATTTTTATTAAAAAAAGGCTGGGTTACGATTATTCTTTGACAGATCCTTTTCAGATTCAGGCGTGTTCTCATGTCTTGTTCCCATCTAAGTAAAAAATTAAGCCAAATTGTCTGGCACCATATATGAACAAAAGTCTTTAGTAAAGCTTATTTTCAACATTTATACCAACACAGCAGTTTAACTTGAAATGATCTGAGACCCAAGGACAGGGCAGCGACTCAGCATATAGGGCAAAACAACTAAGTATGGCTAATTAATTTTATTTAAACACAATTGGTGATATTTGACAGATGGTGATGATATAACATCGAATATTCTTCCAGGACTGGTTAAGAAAAAAGGGCCGGGGGTTTTGACCCCGACCCTTTAAAAATAATGATTATCAGTTTAAACGGCTATTTTTCTTCTTTGCCGGCATCCGACATCATTTTAAACATGGTGTATTTATCTGTTACCTCTTCTTCAATTTTAGCCCTCAACCGTTTTGATTCTTCGGGAAAGCTCTTTTCAAGGGCTGCAAATCTTGTTTCACCACCAAGAAATTCCTGTAGCGTTCCATCTGGCGCTTTTGAATCAAAAACAAACGGGTTTTTACCTTCTTTGATTAATTCAGGATTATACCTGTAAAGTGGCCAGTAACCGGATTCAACCGCCAGTTTGCCTTCAAGCTGAGATTTTCCCATGCCTTTTCTGATACCCTGATTAATACACGGGGCATAACAGATGATCAAAGACGGCCCGGGGTATTTTTCCGCTTCAAGAAGGGCTTTCATTGTCTGGTTCTTGTTTGCGCCCATGGAGATGGATGCCACATAGACATACCCATAACTCATGATCATTCTGCCAAGGTCTTTTTTACCGATCTTTTTACCTGAGGCTGCGTATTTTGCAATGGCGCCTGTTGGCGTTGCCTTTGAAGACTGACCACCGGTATTGGAATATACTTCTGTATCCATAACAAGGATATTGATATCTTCGCCAGAGGCAAGAACATGATCCAGCCCGCCGAATCCAATATCATAGGCCCAGCCGTCACCACCAAAAATCCAATGGGATTTTTTTACAAACATGTCTTTTTCTTCATAGATCTCTGCCAGAATGCCATTGGTTTCATCCTTTAGCAGTGTTTTTAACGCAAAGGCATATTTTTTAGATTCTTCTGCATCGTCCTTTCCAGCAAGCCAGCCGCTTAATGCGTCTTTTACTCCTGATGAAAGGTCTGCTTCAAGCGCTTTTTCAACCTTTGCTGCCAGGGTCTTTCTCCGGGTTGACGTTGCCAGCATCATTCCATACCCGAATTCTGCCGCATCTTCAAACAAGGAGCTGGCCCATGCCGGGCCTTCCCCGTCTGCATTGGTGCAATAGGGGGTTGATGGTGCTGATCCGCCCCAGATGGAGGAACAACCGGTTGCATTGGCAATGGTCATTCTTTCACCAAAAAGCTGGGTCAACACTTTCACATAGGGTGTTTCACCACAACCTGCACATGCGCCCGAGAACTCAAGAAGCGGCTGAAAAAGCTGACTTCCCTTAACGGTTTCTCTTTTAAGGATATCGGTTTTAAACGGGATGGTTTTAGAAAATTTATGATTCTCCAACTGGCCTTCAACCTGGCTGGCAAGGGATTTCATCTCAAGAGCAACGGTTTTAGCAGGACAGATGTCAGCACAGTTTCCACACCCCTGGCAATCCAGCGGATTTACCTGGATTCTGAATTTAAAATCTTCCATTCCCTTTCCTTTGCCATCAACCATCGCAAAGGTTTGGGGTGCATTCCCCAGCTCTTCTTGTTTAGCCACGATGGGAATAATGGCGGCATGGGGACAGACAAAGGCACACTGGTTGCACTGAATGCAGTTTTCAGGAATCCATTCCGGAACACTGATGGCAACGCCTCTTTTTTCATACTGGGCTGTTCCCTGTTCAAAAACACCATCCACTGAAAAAGCACTGACCGGAAGATCATCTCCGCCCTGGGCATTGATTTTTTTCATAACATTATCTACAAAAGGAGTGGTCTTTTCAACCGTATTTACTTGGCTTACCCCATCCTTCCAGGATTCAGGAACCGAGATTTCAATCAGGTTATCAAGGGTTTTATCAACCGCTTCGATATTCATTGAAACAATTTTTTCACCCTTTTTACCGAACTTGGCTTTTATATCATCTTTAAGAAGGCTGATGGCTTTTTCAACGGGAAGAACATTGGCAAGGCTGAAAAAACAGGTCTGCATGATCATGTTGATCCGTCCACCCAGGCCTGCTTCGCTGGCAATTTTAACCGCATCAATATTATAAAATTTAATTTTTTTATTATAAA
>JAHJLN010000056.1 GCA_018821715.1 Pseudomonadota bacterium
AATGAATGCAATTATTACAAAAGTAATTTTTAAGGATTGACGCATGTTTTCTCCTGGTTCATATCTGTCATTAGACGTGAAGGGTTATTCCTGTAAAAAGAGGACTCACCCGGTCTTTTAATGCCGCTATGCCTGGTTTGCCGCCAGAAACATGAAAGCACTGCCGGCCAAAAGGCAGAAAGGCGAGTAAAGCCAGCTGTCATATGTTGCAAAGTCACTGCCCCGAACCCGTTTGAAGAATCCCACATACCTGAATTCGCCAATTGCCCTTAGAACAAGGATTGTTCCAACAGCAAAACCTGAAAATTTTACGTAAGGCCGATAATCAACAGATACCCTATCACAAAAGCCGAGAGCAATTGCAATTGCGGCAAAGAAGAAAAGCACTATTGCGACAACAACTGCACCAAAAGCTTTGGGTGTAAAAACAGGCTTACCATTGACAACCGGAATCATTTTTTTAGTATCGAGCTTACCACCCAAGGCCCAGTAAATGTGCAGGATTGCCAATCCGGCAAAGGCTGCGGCAACAAGAATTGATATCATATGCATGGAATCCTCCTAAAAAGAATAGATTGCTCAACCGGCAATTTGAAACCAGACTTTTTGAACCAATGGATTGAGAACGGTCTTGTCAGGTCTTGTCAATCTTTATGGGCTAGGTGGTTTTGTTTAATTTGCCGCCGTGATAATAAAGAACATATGCTTTCTCATCATTCTCATAAATGCTCTCAATGCCGTGAAATCTATCCAGAGATCCATTTTGCACGTTTTTATATTTGAAATTTTGTTTTTCTAATTGCGCCGGCCCTCTGAACGGATATTCAGGGGTGATTGACCGCAGTGCCTCTTTTAGAAACAAATAAATGCCTTTAGGGTCAGAACCACCTGGCAGCACCTCACCATAATAGTTCATAATCCAAATCAATGTGTCGTCAGAATCATATATATGTTCAAAACCGGAAAAAGGGTTGAAGCCGTTGTAGCGGTCCAGATACCGATAACCATCCGACATTAGTTCGAAACCCAGATAACCGTCATCGAATTTTTTCTCTTGTCCCTCACCGCCACTTGCGTAGCCGGATAGCTTTGCTTTTATAATAAAATCAATCAGCGTCATTTTTTATCCTTATTTTTGCAGTAGACACATCCTCCTAAAACCCTGCAGAGTTTGTTAGATTAATTGAGGAATTGAGTATCGTGTACCAGAATTCCTTTGTATTCAGTATTCATGGATTCAATACTTTTCCAAACCAGTAGGCTACGCCTGCTATTCCTGCAAGCAAACCAAACAAGGCAACGCCAACTTTCCAAAATTGGTCGGGTTTTAACTCTCTTATGAGTTTTCCAATTGTTAAGGACTTTACATCTACTGTTGTTTCAATTTCATTGACTCGATTTTCAGCAAGCCGCTTCCAATCTGAGAAAATTCCTCTGAATTCCTCTGAAGAAAACAATTTTACATCTAATTGGGTTATCAGAGCTCGATACTCTAATCGATCTTTTAACATAGCCTCTTGATAGACGCCTTCTTCAATAATCATTAATAGTGGCAACTTTAAGCCGAAAGCCATTGCTGCTTCTATCTGATTCCACACCGTAGGATACCGCTGATGTGTAATTTTTTTTTCGTCTTCACTATCAGGTTTGTCAATACCTTCCACTATTATTTGTCGTGTAAATGCGATAACGACAACACCTTCTGCTGATTGCATCAAATCACGGGCAGCAACAACAGGTTGGTTGGCATAGTAATTCCCCCGCCCCACTGTCAACCGCTCGCACCCATTTTGTCCCAAGAAGGTCTCAAAAGCACTGACAAACCTTTCTTGTTGTTCATTGTAGGTTGCACCGACACTTAAAAAAATTTTCATTTTGATGATTCCTTATATGCTCTAAGCCTCACGCTAATGGGCGATTGAAACTGTGGGAAGCAAATAGTATTATATTCTAAAAAAACATGAAAATCACTGAAAATTTATTCGCAAAACAGGGGCTTGGGCACAAAGAGAAGATTCACCCTTTTTCCGGTATCACCGGAAAATTGAGGGAAAAGGCAGATCCTCCTGAATGATAACAATCTTCTTTGTTCGTGCAAAAGACACACTCATTGATATTCCCTGGGCAGATATCATTCTTGTTTGGTATAAATCGACACCTGGAAGAGGTCATATGAATTTTAAAATTATACCGTTCGGAAAATATTTTCATGCGTAACAGGTCTGCCCCCCTGCCGCCGGCATTAAAATCAAAAGATTTTTTGGAGGAATAGTTCACAGTCTCCTGTGTTGTGAAGAAACCTTCAAAAATTTTTTGTTGATGCTCTTTTATAATGCCGACACCGTAATCATTAACCACCAGGTCCACACTCCCCCCCCTTTTTCTAAGTTTTACTTCTATTTTCCCATGATCAGGGGTGTTTTCAATGGCATTCTTAATTAAACCGTCAATTACCTTTTGCAAAGGAGATATTGGCATATATATGGGTAGTGTTGAATTAAGATGACTGATGATTTCCACCTGGCGGTGTGCAAAGAAGGGTTTAAGGTTTTCCAATCTTTCCTTTACATACGTATCAAAACAGATCTTCTCCGGAATCATCTCCTTGGTGTCAAAGATTTCTTCAATGCGGTTTCTGACACAGTCAATAATGGAGGTTTCTCCCGCCTCAATCGCAATGACGGTCTCCAGCAGGTCTGAACATTGATCTACCATAAAGGAAAGGAATTGATGCGTTTTGTCTTTTTTTTCCTGTATGATGTCATCTACCTCGCCCTGAAGCTTCCTGATGCGATCCACATTCCTTTGGGCTCTGTCCATGGTACGTTTCCATGTTTCGTCAGGAAGATGTTCCAGTTTTTTCGTAAGGATGTTCAATGAACCACTGAAGATGGAGACAGGTGTCTTCAATTCATGGGACAGGTGGTTGATAGCCTTGTTTTTTGCCCTGTCCAAGCTTGTCAACTCTTTATAGGCTTTTTTCAATTCTTCAGAGAAGCGGGCATTCTCAATGGAAAGTGCCACAGTCCCGGCTATCATGGCCAATAATTCCACATCTGTTTGTTCAAAGCCCCCTTCCGTTTTATTAAAGGCCGTCAAAACCCCTATAATTCGATCATTGCTTTTTAAAGGCACCAATACGTAATTTTTGAGATGATACCCAAATTTTTTATCCCTGTCCGGATAAAGGTCAAAATCCTTGGCAGTATCATTCACAATAATCGGCTCACCGGTCTTGATCACATTGCCTGAGGCCAGCCCATCAATGGGAAAGCTGATCTCTTTTACCCGATTTTTTGTAGCGGTGTCATCATAAGCTGCACCCGGGAAAAAGAATTGTTGTTTCTCTTCATCCAATAATATGACCAGCGCACCTTGTGTATCGATCAGTCGCTTGACCTCGCTGCTGATATAATCCAGAAGATTCTCCAGGTCAGGGTATTCCGGGAGGGCCATGCTGATCCTGAGCATTGCCTCGTTGTTCTTGGCAAGCTTCTTTTCCCGGGCAATATCCCTGAGGATAACAAGTTCGCCGGACAGTCCCATTTCAGATTTTGAAAAAACAGCACCTCTTGTGATCACATCAATGAGTCTTCCATCCTTTGTTAATCGCTTGGTTTCATATCGCCTCACAATTCTTTCTGCAAATAATTGTTTAATTCTTTCTGATGTCTCTGATTGAAGTTCTGGTGGAACAAAGGGTATTTTTTTATCTTTCATCTCTTCAAGGGTCCAGCCGAAGACTTCAGTAAATGCTGGATTCAGGTATGAAACAAGCCCTTTTAAGGTAAACACCGCCATGGGGTATGGTACAAAATCAAGAAGTGTCCTGTATCTGCGCTCTGATTCCTTTAATGACACTTCATTCTGCCTGAGTACAATGACCTCATTTTCTAATGCCTCTACCCTTTGCTCCAATTCTTTAAAGGTGAATTTTCTGGCCATTTTTTCTCTCCAATGGATTTAAACATAAAAATGCCATATTATGACGAAGGTGTTTGATTTGAAAGGTCCTAAATAAAACAATCATTTAAAAGGATTATACTTTCTATCTAAAATTATTAATTGATCAAAATTATTGATCATTAAATTGGGATATTTCTTTAATCCAATTTACCATGACCTCAAGTGCAAGGCCTATGTTCCCAATCTGGCAATGATTATCAGCATGAGTATGGTTTTTAAAAACTTTAGCAGTTACGGATTTGGCATTTGTCAATGCTCTTACTTGCATCTTATGTGCCTTAAAAGGGATGAAATGATCATTTCTACCAGTAAGAATCAGAACATCTTGTTTTACCGATTTTGAATGAAGATTTTTCTCATTTAAATTAAAAACCATCTCCTCAAATGCCTCTAAAGGCACTTCTTTTTTTGTGATGTACATCATTTGAAAACTTTGCCACGCTTGTATCCCTTGTCCCTTTTTTATTGAATTTAATATCATTTTATTTGATATTTTCTTAAGGTATTTCGCAAATAATATGTGTAGCTTTTGAAAAATAATGTTCAGGTTTTTTATGTAATCGTAAGCAACGCTCGAAGCAATCACTCTTTTGATTCGAGGTTCAAAGGCAGCAGCCCTAAAGCAAAACCAACCACCCATAGAAAATCATAGTAATGTAACCGCATCTAATTTGAAATAATCTAAAACAGCTTTTGTCGGTTTTTCCCACCTGTAGTCAAATGCAAGTCCGTATTTTCTCAAAGCATTCCCTTGTCCAGGACCTTCAAAGCCTATTACGTCATAACCGTGCTCTGAAAAATACCTCATGGGCGAATACCACTCTTCTATAAAAGAATCAAAACCCCCATGTATCACTATTGTGCCCTTTTTCTCTCCAGTTGTTTTTAGTTTTATTGCCGGTAAGGCAACTGTTTCATACGGCACTTCAAATCTTTCTATCCCTTCGCCCTTGAACGCTCTGTAGAAACATTCACTGAAGTTATCATACATCCTTTGTTTCTCTTCACTCCTCTCTAAAATATAGAATTCAGCTGCCCTGTAATGAAATGCTGCATCCATATATCTTTTTTCACAAAGAGCTGCTTGAGCAAGCCTTACCATTTCTCTTTTCCAGTCATTAAAATTTGTAATCCTTTGGCCCACTCTTTTCATGTCTTCAAATTTTGTGTATCCGAGAGAATGCCAGCGATTTAGTTGGAAATTGAAGACAGATTTTTTATGGAAAACTTGGTATCCTACAGGGAATACTATTTTGATTTTATCAGTGTCTGTCATTGAATATTTTATTTTTTAAGCATTCAATTTGCCTTATTCGGCCAAATAAAAGGCTGAGGTATCCTTTCTCTGCACGATTTTTTGATTCAACTTCAATTAAGGAAACTGTATCGGAACCATAACCATTATTTCAGAGGGCCGTACAGGAATACCCGGATAACTGCCTGTATCGCGTCCCCTTCTAAGCCATCGAACAATACGTTGATTCGTCGTATCATCAACCCGAAGCAAAAGGATCATCATATCTTCCGGTTCAGGGAAAGAGTTTTGTCCGCCGTCTGACACACGACCTCTAAAACTATCAGTTTTTACATAGAATTTTGGCCAATGGAGATGGGGTTTCTTATCAGTACCAACATTGGCAATCGTAATCCAATAATGCAGATTTAAGGCCCGGTCTGTTCTGTATCCATCAATTGAACCGGTTACTGGAAAATCTAATCTGTTTTCTATCAACGACCCAGGCGGCGGATTCATAATTACAGAGTCTGCATACACATTTTGGGAAAGGCAGAGAACCACCATAACTGTCAATACTACAATACTACCCGAATATTTTGTAATCTTCATCATTTGCTGCCCCTTTTAATTTTAAATTCTTCAGACGACATTGTCGTGATATCGGATAGATGAGGAAAATAAAAACCAACATCTCTTAGAGTGTTTACCACCGCATAGTCTTGATACCCGACAAACGACTTATCTGTTGATTCTCCTACCGCTAATAAAACAATAGCCCCGGTTTTCACATTCCCAGGAACAGATATGCGGTATTTAAATTCAACGCCATCTCTTGTTTTATCGGTGAGACGTATTTGAGGCCATAATTGCAAACCACTGAGGATACCAATCCAGTATTTTTCAGATTCATTTTGTTTGTATATACTTCCTTGGACCTCTAATTGAGGAGGGTTTATTTCTTCATAGTATTTTGTGATCTTTATTTGATGGATAGAAGATGGTTTGCGATCAGAAGCAGAATTGGTTTTATTGCTTGCTATCTTCGGGGGCAGCTCGTCTCTGATTCGGATAATTTCTAGGGTTTCTCGCTGCCCATCTATTATTTGATTCAATGTTTCAATAATACTGTTGTTTGACAATTCGCTCCGATAAAAGCTCACCACTGCCAGCAAAAGACCAATTATAGTTATTACCATTGCAAGGTCGAGAACGATTCGACATCTCTTTAGCCGCGCCAATTGGAATGATATCCAAGCAATGATTTTCATTTATCTTCGCTTAATTCATAATGGATCGTTTGGGATAATTTTTGTATATATATAGCTCCGCCTTTTTCCTTACAGGGTTTAGGTTGTTCAGAAAGCATGAATTTGTTTCCTGATTATCTATATAAGGAGTTTTAGGAAAAATCAATCCGGGTAAACCCTGAGTTTCAAAGAAAAAAGGCATTATTTTTTTTGAGATGAAAAATTAAGATAGAAAAGACAGCCTGCAATACTGCCTGCACCGTCCGCTATAATGTCCGGGACAGAGGCGCACCGTGAGGGAACAAAGGCCTGGTGGATCTCATCGGATATCCCGAAAAAACAGGAAAAAAAAATAGTAATGATGGTTATTTTTACAGGGGACCAGAAAGGTTTTTCCGCTGTTAAATCTCTTGCACAAAGGATGGCCAGAAGGGCATAGACACCAAAATGGATAACCTTGTCATCATAGGCAAATAAGGGCTCTGAAATAAGGGAGGGGTAAGAAGACTGCCAGGCAATAAAGGTGCACAGGGCAAGCACCGGCAGTCTGTAGAGAAAAATCAGGTTCAGATGCTTAGAAGATGGCCTCATTTAATGTTCTTTTCTTAATATGATCCAGGACAGGGTCGATGAATTCAGTTATGGAAATTCCCATCCTGACCTTTCCGTCAAGGGTTCTGATGGAAAGAGTGTTGGTTTGTTTTTCTTTGTCCCCGATGGTGATAATCAGTGGAATATAGGAAAGCTGTGCATCCCGGATCTTTTTTTTCAGGGTTTCATTTCTCCTGTCCACTTCGCATCTGATGTCGTGGGTTTCAAGTTCTTTTCTGATCGTTTCGGCATGATCTGCCAGATCCTGGTTGATGGGCAGCAGGATAGCCTGTACAGGTGCCAGCCATAAGGGGAATTTGCCGGCAAAATGCTCCACAAGGATGCCGAAAAATCTTTCCAGAGATCCGTAAATGACGCGATGGATCATGATGGGCCGGTGCTTTTCATTATCAGCGCCTTTGTAGCTCAGGTCAAATCGTTCCGGCAAAGCCATGTCCAGCTGGACCGTTCCGCATTGCCAGGTCCTTCCCAAAGCATCCTTTATGTGGATATCAATTTTAGGGCCGTAAAATGCGCCGTCTCCTTCGTTGATAAAATATTCCCGGCCGTACTGATCCAGTGCGGCTTTAAGACCGTTTGTGGCCTCGTCCCACTGTTCGTCAGACCCGATGGATTTTTTGGGCCGGGTGGACAGTTCCAGGTGAAAGTCCAGGCCGAACCGGCTGTAGATCCTCTGGGCCAGTTCCAGGACGCCGAGAACTTCAGTTCCGATTTGATCCGGGGTCATGAAAATATGGGCATCATCCTGATGAAAGGCCCGGACCCTGAACAATCCTGACAGTGCGCCTGAAAGTTCGTGCCTATGGACCAGGCCGACTTCACCGGCTCTTAAGGGAAGATCCCGGTAAGAGTATGATTTTGTTTTGTACAGCAGCATACCGCCGGGGCAGTTCATGGGCTTGATGGCATATTCTTCTTCATCAATGACCGAGGTGTACATGTTTTCCCGGTAATTTTCCCAGTGTCCGCTTTGTTCCCATAATTTCCGGTTGAGCATGACAGGGGTTTTGGTTTCCACGTATCCGGCAGCCTTGTGCTCATGGCGCCAGTATTCAAGAAGGGCATTCCAGACATCCATGCCCTTGGCATGGAAAAAAGGCATGCCGGCTGCTTCATCATGAAAAGAGTAGAGATCCAGCTGGGTGCCAAGTTTGCGATGATCCCGCTTTTTGGCTTCCTCAATGAGGTTAAGGTAATTGTTCAGCTTTTTTTTGTCAAAAAACGAGATGCCGTAAAGCCTCTGGAGCTGTTCTCTCTGCTGATCCGCTCTCCAGTAGGCACCGGATATTTTCAGCAGTTTGAATCCTTTGATCATCCCGGTATGGGGAATATGGGGGCCGCGGCAAAGATCAATAAATTTGCCGTTCCGGTAAAGGGAAATTTCCTGGGATTCATCCAGTTCATGGATCAGCTCCAGTTTAAACGGGTTGTCCTTGAAGATGTCAAGGGCCTCCTCTTTTGAAACTACCTGTCGTTCAAAGGTGCTCTTGGCAGTAATGATTTTTTTCATTTCCGCTTCAATGGCACCCAGATCGTCTTTTGAAATCGGGTCCATGTCAATGTCATAGTAAAATCCATCTTCCACAACAGGGCCGATGGTCAATTTTGCTTGAGTGTAAAGATTTAACACCGCCTCTGCCATGACATGGGCAGAAGAGTGTCTTAAAATATCAAGACCTTCATCATCATTGGCGGTAATAAAGCTGATGCCGCTGTCTTCTTTGACGGGCAGGCTTAGATCCAGAAGCCGGTCATTTATTTTCATGGCCACGCAATTTCTGGCAAATCCTTCTGAAATACTCCTGGCAATATCCATTCCTGAAGGGAATTTTTCAAAGCTCTTTATACTCTTGTCTGGAAATGTTATGTTAATCATCTTGTTTTCCATTGTGTTTTGTTTTCTGTTAAATGTAAAACATGAATTTTAGAAGAAGTAGTGTAAACAATCAAGGGAAAAAATATTGAAATACAAGTTTATTGAGTCTGATGAGGAATTAAAAGATGTCTGTGATGGCCTTTTAACGGAAAAACGGATCGGTGTGGACCTGGAAGCGGATTCCATGCATTGTTTAAAGGAAAAAATCTGCCTGATCCAGATTGCTTCGGCCAGGGAAGCATTTTTAATTGATCCGTTTGAAATTAAAGAGATGACCCCTTTTATAGATGTGCTTGAAAATAAGGATGTCATGAAAGTCTTCCATGGGGCTGATTTTGATATCAGGAGCCTTGACAGGGATTATCAGGCACAGGTAAACAATCTGTTTGACACGGAAATTGCCTGCCGGTTTCTGGGCATCAAGGAACGGGGGCTTGGCGCCCTGATAAAACGAAACTTTAATGTGGATGTGGATAAGAAATTTCAAAAGGTGGATTGGGCCAAACGCCCGCTCGATCAGGAAATGATAGAATATTCAGTGGGGGATGTGGCCTATCTGGATGAGCTGCATGGGATTATCCATGCAAGGCTTGTGGAAAAAGGGCGGCTTTCCTGGGCCAAAGAAGAGTTTGAGATACAGGCAAAGGTGCGGTATGAAAATAATCATGCGTTCCCCTTGTTTGTAAAATTCAAAGGTGCCGGCAAAATGGATAACCGAAGTCTTGCAGTGCTTGAAAATTTATTACAGGCAAGGCTTTTGATTGCGCAAAAAAAAGACCAGCCTTTGTTTAAAATTTTGTCTAACCCGTCACTAATGACCCTGGCCCACGAGAAACCCGTTACAATTGATCAGATGATGACCATAAGAGCCTTGAGCAAAAAGCAGATGGACATGTACGGAAATCTCTGCCTGGACGCCATTATCAAGGCAAAAAACCTTGAACATAAGGCATTGCCTTCCTATCCAAAGACCCCAAGACCCAGAAAAGATTATCAGGTCCAGGACAGGATTGAACGCCTCAAGAAAATGAGGGAAAAATTGAGCGCTTCAATAGGGATTGAGCCGGGATTTTTATTGAATAATATGGTGATTTCTGCCATTGCCGTTAAAAAACCGTCTACGCCTGAGGCGCTTTTAAAAATTGAAAATGTAAGACAATGGCAGGTGGAAGCAATGGGTGAAAAGATTATCTCAACCCTTGGGTATGGAAAGTCTTAACGGAGAAAAACATGGAACTTGAATTTGTTAAAATGGAAGGCCTTGGTAATGATTTTATCCTCATAGATGATCGGAACAACCATATTGAGCAGTACATGTCGTATCCGGAATTGTCAAAAAAGCTTTGTTCAAGACATTTCGGCATTGGCGCGGACGGGATTATCCTGATTCTTGATGCTTTGGACCATGATATTAAATTTCGCATCTACAACTCCGACGGGTCTCAGGCCCAGATGTGCGGCAACGGTATGCGGTGCTTTGCCAAATATCTGTATGAAAATAAGATAATGAAACCAAAGAAGATACGGGTGGATACAAAGGCGGGAACCGTTATCCCGGAAGTGATCGTTAATGAGAGGGGTCAGGTTTGTTCCGTAAGGGTGGACATGGGGGAACCGGTTCTTTTTTGCAAAGACATTCCCTTTGAAAGCCCCAATGAAAAAGCCATTGAAGAACGTCTGACCGTCGGGGGCAAGGTCTACCAGATGACTGCCCTGTCCATGGGAAATCCCCATGCCGTTCTCTTTGTTGATGATGTGGAAGCCATTGATATTGAAACAATCGGCAGATCCATTGAAACCCATGAGCGGTTTCCAGAGAAGACCAATGTTGAGTTTATTGAAGTTCTAAACAACAGGGAATTGAAAATGAAGGTCTGGGAACGGGGCGCCGGGATTACCCTTGCCTGCGGCACAGGTGCCTGTGCCGCACTTGTTGCGGCAAACCTCACGGGCAGGGTCCAGGATAACGCTGTTGTTCACCTGGACGGCGGAGATCTTGACATTCACTGGGACAAAGAGACAAACCATGTTTTTAAGACAGGTCCTGCCAACCTGGTCTTTGAGGGCCGGATCAGGATTTAAAATCGTTAGGGTTCAGGCCAGAGAGCATAAAAATGGCTGACCGGTCCGTGACCCTTGCCGGTCGTATAGTTGGCCCCTGCTGCAAGGGCACTTGTGATATAGGCTTTGGCATTTTTCACAGCGGTTTCAAGCGCCACTCCCCTGGCAAGATTGGCACACACGGCCGAAGACAGGGTGCAGCCGGTGCCGTGGGAGTTGGGGGTGTTGATGCGGGTGCCGGGAAGTCTGATCAGGGTATCCATGTCTTTTCGGTACAAAAGATCACAGCTGTCCTCCTGGGTGAGATGACCGCCTTTGAGCAGGACATTGGCACAGCCCAGGCTTGCAAGATCCTTTACCGCCCGGGTCATGTCTTCTATGGTTTCAACCTTTTGATCCAGCAGAACCGATGCTTCGGGCAGGTTGGGTGTGATAATAAAGGCTTTGGGGATAAGGATGGTTTTTAATGCATGAACCGCATCACTTAAGAGCAGGTTGTCCCCGCTCTTGGATATCATGACCGGGTCCAGCACAATATTGGGGCAGTGCCACTGGACAAGTTTTTTGGCCACCATTTCAATGACTTCCGGGGAGTGGAGCATACCGATTTTTACGGCATCCGTACCAATATCTTCCATAACCGCATCAATCTGCTGACCGATAAATTCAGGGGGCACCGGAAAAATACCCGTGACCACCCGGGTGTTCTGGGCGGTCAGTGCGGTAATGGCAGACATTCCAAAACAGCCAAGGGCGGAAAAGGTTTTTAAATCCGCCTGGATACCGGCGCCGCCGCCGCTGTCTGAGCCTGCTATGGTCAATGCCCTGAAATAGGATTTCATGATTGTTTCTCCTGTTGGGTTTGTTCAAAAATATGGACAAGCTGTCGGCTTGCTTCAAAGGAATCTGTTGCCGAACAGATGGCAGATACTACGGCAATGGCACTGGCGCCGGCTTTCAGGACTTCTATGGCATTGGAGGCACCCAGTCCGCCGATGGCCACCAGGGGGTGGCGGGAATAGCCCTTTATTTTTTTAAGGCCTTCAATGCCCCAGGGGGTCTTGGTATCTGTTTTTGTTGGAGTGGAAAAGACAGGGCTGACCCCCAGGTAGTCCACATCCAGGTCCTGGGCTGCTTTTACATCTTCCCAGGTTTCCACGGACAGCCCGATGACAGCCCCGGGACCCATCAGTCTTCGGGCATGGTCATAGGGCATGTCGCTCTGGCCAAGATGGACCCCTGCAGCCTTTGCCGCCAGGGCAATATCCACCCGGTCGTTGATGATCAGGGGGATTCCGGTGGGTTTCAGAAGGGCGGCAAGGCTCAGTGCTTTTTTTAAAAACAGCCGGGTGCCAATATCTTTTTCTCTGAGCTGAACACAGGAAATTCCTGCCCTGACCGCATCCTGAACAATTGATTCAAGCGCTTTTCCTAAGCAGGCTTTCCGGTCTGTTACAAGATAAATTCCTTTCATGATCTTCCTTTAAGCTTTAAAGAATTCCTTGATATGGGTTTGGGATAATTGATAAAGGCTATCAATAAAATTGACCTGGAGAGAGCCGGGGCCCTGGGCAGTCCGGGCGGCCATTTCTCCTGCAATGCCCATGACTGCCATGGCATGGGCGGCCGCCTTGTCAACTTCAGGATTTACGGCTGCAAAAGCGCCGCAAAGAGCTGTGGCAGTGCAGCCAAGACCTGTGACGTAAGGCATCATGGCGTGACCGTTTTTCACCTGGAGAAGGGTTTCTTGTGATACAATATAATCTATTTTCCCGGTAATGCAGACCACACAGCCATATTCCCTGGCAAGCGCCTTGGCAGCATCAACGGCCTGATCCGAGGCGCTGGTGCTGTCAACGCCCTTGGTTTTCTGATCCTGTTGGCAAAGTGCCATGATTTCCGAGCCGTTTCCCCGGATAATGGACGGCGGGGTTGCCTGGATCAGTTGTCTTGCGGTCCGGGTCCTGTACTGGGTCGCACCAACGCCCACAGGATCGATGATGATGGGGATCTTTCGTTGTGCGGCTTTCTTGGCAGCCTTGAACATGGCCTCAATCCAGGCATCGCTCAAGGTGCCGATATTAATGACCAGGGCTCCGGCAATCCCTGTCATCTCTTCTACTTCAGGCAGGGCGTGGGCCATGACCGGGGAAGCGCCGATGGCCAGCAAGGCATTGGCCGTCGTGTTCATGACCA
The DNA here is from genome assembly GCA_018821715.1 of Pseudomonadota bacterium. Classification (GTDB taxonomy): domain Bacteria; phylum Desulfobacterota; class Desulfobacteria; order Desulfobacterales; family Desulfobacteraceae; genus Desulfobacula. The sequence continues at coordinate 13,196 of JAHJLN010000056.1, forward strand.
CATAATTGGTGATGTTGTGGACCAGGGGGGCAGTTTTTCTTATTTTTTCAACATCTTTAAAAATACTTGACGCATTGATTGTCATTGGGAGTCTCCTTATTTCCAGGTATGGATGAGCGCTGCTGCATCCACTTTGTTTTTAATGAGGCCGTATGTCAGGGCAAAGTCGGCAAAGGCCTGCCATTTGACAGGATTGTGCCCCAACTTGACGGCAAAATAGGGCCGGGTCAATTCAAACGCCAGGGTTTCAATTGTTTTATCCGCCTGGGGCACGGCAGCAAGATAGGTTGCCAGGGCATCTTCAGGATGGGCGGTTGTATAGGCAAACGCCTTTTCAAGGGCTGCAACAAAGCCTTTGACAGCAGCGGGTTTTTTTTCCAGGGTTTTTTGACCGCAGACAATAATTAATTCTTCATAATCCGGAATCCCCCATTTTTCCAGTTCAAAAAATCGGGCCGTATACCCGTGCTGGGCCATGCCCACGGTTTCATAGGTCTTAAAAGGCCCCATGATGGCATCTACTTTTTTGGAAACCAGTGCCGGCAGGATGGTAAACCCCACATTCACAGGGGTGTAATCCTGGATCTTGTTGATGGCCGCAAAAGCATCCAGCATAACATCCATGAGTCCGGGAACTGTATAGCCGATTTTTTTATGGGACAGGTCTTCAGGATTTTTAATACCCGAGTTCTCCAGAAAGAGCAGGGTGGTCAACGGGTGGGTCACCAGGGGAGCCACCACCTTTATATTCAGACCCTGGTCAGCCGCAATAATGGCCTGGGGCTGGTAAGAGACGGCAAGGTCCATATTGCCGGATGCGGCAAGTTTTAAAGCATCCGATGTTTCCGACGGGCTGATGATACTGACTTCAATGCCCTGATCAAAAAAATATCCTTTTTCCTGTGCCACATAAAGGGGCAGGTGATCCACATTAGGGAACCAGTCCAGCATGAGACTGAGTTTCTCCCCTGCCATAAGGACAGAGCTTTGGAACAACGTGAATGCCAAAATAAATCCGATAATCTTTTTTTTCATAAGTTGTTTTCCTTTGTTATTTCCATTTTATGATTTTTCGTTCTAAAACGCCTACCAGCCACCACATGGTAAGGCCCATGGCAGTGAGCCACCCGATGGCGGCAAATACCAGGTCCACCTGAAGTCTTGCATTGGACTGGATCATGAGAAACCCCAGTCCCTGCTGGGCGCCAACCCATTCTCCGATCACAGCCCCGATGGTGGCCACGGTGACCCCCACCTTTAAACCGGCAAAAAAACGGGGCAGGGCCCAGGGCCAGTACAGCAGTATCAGGGTTTTATAAAAAGAAGCTCCCATGAGGCGGAACAATACCCTGAATTCCGGATCACAGCTTTTAAGCCCTTCCAGAAGGCTGACGCAGATGGGAAAAAAAATAATGATCCATGCCATGAACACTTTGGAGGCAATCCCATACCCCAGCCAGACCACCAAAAGCGGTGCCAGGGCAAACACGGGTATGGCCTGGGATGCCACCAGGAACGGGGCAAGTGCTTTTTCCATGGCAGGCTTGGCAAACATGATAATGGCCAGGGGGACTGCGGTGCAAACGGCCAGACCAATCCCCATTAAGATTTCCGTAAAAGTGACGGCCGCATGGGGTAAAATAAGGGGAGCCCGGACCAGGGCAACGGCAAAGATGCTTGACGGGGGCGGCAGGATAAAAACAGGAATCGCCAGGAGTCGGACAACAGCCTCCCAAAGTCCCAGGATCACTGCCACAACCAGGGCTGCCAGCAGATTAACCCGGTTCATGGATCAGATCTTTCTCAAGCATGTCCAGGACATCTGCCTTGATTTCCAGTAATGCCGGGTCATTGAATTTCCTGGGTTTGGGAGATTCCAGGACAAAATGCCGGAATATCGTCATAGGCATGGGGGTGAGCAGGTAAATCTCATCTGCCAGGAGCAGGGCTTCTTCAATATCATGGGTGATCATGAGAATGGTTTTTTTAAATTCAGTCTGGAGCAGCAGTAAAAGAGATTGAAGGCCTCGCCTGGTGATGGTATCCAGAGCGGACAACGGTTCATCCAGCAGGATCAGGTCCCGGTTGAACATCAGGGTCCTGACCAGGGCACACCGCTGGCGCATGCCCCCGGAGACCTGGTTGGACATGTGGGATTCATATCCTTTCAGTCCCAGGCGATCGAACAGCCTGCGGGCCTGATTTTCAGCCGCCTTCATGTTCTGTCCGCCGATTTTTGCAGGCAGCAAGGCATTGTCCAGAAGGGAAAACCAGGGCAGCAGCATATCCTTTTGCTGCATATATGCGGCATGATGGTTCAGATTTGAAATGGATTCATGGTTCCAGAAAAGGCTTCCCTTATCCAGATCAACAACCCCTGTCAATCCGTCAAACAGAGTGCTTTTCCCACAGCCGGAAGGCCCCACCAGAACATGGAACCGGCCCTGGGCAACCGTGAGGTCAAACCCGGAAAAAACCGGTTGGTCCATAAAATATTTTGTTGCACAAGATACCTGGAGCATGAAAAACCGGATGCTGTTTTAAAAAGGTTAATAAAACCAGGCAAATCAAAAAAAGGCGGATGTGAATCCAGGGTGTGAGAAGGGATTGACTTTCCTTCGCCAGCATGACCTGGATCAGGTTCCAGGGGTCGAAACTCAAGTTAAGTTTCCTCTCAGCCGATCCACATCGGCTCCCCCAGTCCACCAATGCGAGTTGCACCAGTAAGAGGAAAGGTATCACGTCTTCAGAGGTCTTGTCAATCACCAGGTTTCCGGCAATTCCTGGTAAAGGCGCCTTGATGCAAAACGAATGATTTTACTACCTGCTTTTCAACCGTATTCCTGTCAAGATTTCATGGCATGCAGAAATGATAAGGCTCTTTTTTTCCACATGCCGCTGTCATGAATATTAAGAGTTAAGGAGCCTGGGTTTTTAATCGACTCAAAGCGGTTTTTAACCTGTGGATAAAGTCAGCATAACAGGCCGGGTCAAAACCGGGTGATAGTTCATTCATGAACCCGTGCAGTCCGTTGGCTTTTTCACAAGTGACCCTGTTTTTTTTCTGCAGGCGGTTTATGAGGTCATCCACGTTAAAACAAGGTTCCTGTCTGGGGAAAAAGAGCTCAATGTTAATTGCAGGCTGAGTGTCAGCCAGGTGCCTGATCTGGGACCCGTAAAAGCAAAAGGCTTTTTGTACATGGTCGGGTGAGAGGAGGGGACTCATTGCCCAGATGGCCGAGGCGCCAATGCTGAATCCGACCAGGACGATATCAAAATCCCATGGTTTTATGCTGTCTGTAAGGATAGACTGGTACTGCTTAAGACCCACATGGTCCATAAAAAAAGCATAGGCAAGGGCCTCGGTTTGAAATTTATGATCGACACCCCCGTAAGGGTCAATGATCTTAATGCCGGATACGGCCGGTGACAATGCTTTTTTTATGGTTTCCAGGGCAGGGGTTCTGCCGAAAACATCCGAGACCAGAAAGAGCTCCATGTCAGGGGTTCCGGTCAGGCCGGATCAATTATAAGGGAGTTGGCAACCACCTCGACAATGCTTTTGACCTTAAAATCCAGTTCATAGTTCTGGGCAATATCCCGGATCTGGTTTTTGCAGTTAAAGCAGCCTGTAATAACTGTTTTTGCCCCTGTTTTCCTGATCTGTTCCGCTTTTATTTTCCCCATCCTCTGACGGATATGCCCCAGCTCACCTGTTGATGCAAGACCTCCCCCGCCGCCACAGCAATAATTGTGGACGCCCGAGGGTGTCATTTCTACAAAATTGGTGGTTAATGCCCGTATCACCCGCCGGGGTTCTTCTATCACCCCGCCGCGGCGGCCGATATTGCAGGGATCATGATAGGTAACAGGGCCTTCAAACAAGTCTTTTTCAAGTTTTATGCGGCCGGACTGAACATACTGGTCAATGAGTTCTACCAGGGTATAAATTTTAAAGTTAAACCGTGCACCCTGAATTTTTTCCATTTCATGCCTCAGAACACGATACCCATGACCGCAGGGTGCAAGGGCAATGGCTTTGGCATTAATGAGCTTTCGGGCCTCAAGGGGATTATTGGCAACCCGGGTGGCATTTTCTCTGCTGCCCTGGTAAAAGGCATAGTTGGCAACATCAAACCCATGGGTGGAAAGGGTATAGTTTTCTTTGGCAGCAGAAAGAATTTTAAGTTCATCCATTAAAAGAAAGGGAAGATCCCTTAATGTCAAGGGGTGAGGAACATAGAGAACCTGGGCATCTTTTTTGTCAATGGGAAGAGAAAACCCTTCTCCCATGTCTTCTTCCATCTCTTCTGCCAGCCATTCAATGGTATCAATAAACTCTTCTTTTGACAGTCCCAGGTAGTTGCCCGTGTCAAGGGTGGTATTAACAGGGCCGACAAGTCCTGACGGCAGTCGGCCGAGCCCGAAAAGCAGTGCCCTTGCCACATACATGATTTCACCCGTGTTAATGCCCATGGGACAGGTCAGGGCACAATTGCCGCAAAGGGTGCAGTTCTCAAAGGCAGCCCTGTACAGGGTATCGAATTTCGGGTTGGTCATGGGGTCCAGGGTACTTGAAAGACCCAGTTTTGATTTGATGGGATGAAAATACTGGGAAATAATTTTGGACAATACCTTGATCCGGTTGGCTGGAATATGATCCGGGTGCTGCTCGGAACAATAGTAGTGACAGGCATTGGCGCAGGCCCCGCAATTGATACAGGCATTGATCATGGAAAAAAATTTGGTACTGGTATAGGTATCATAGATGCCCCTTAATTTTTCAATATATTGTGAAGGGCTTAAGCTTTGTTGAACCGTCATATTTTATTTTCCTCTGTATTTATTTCTTGTGACATTCACCGCAGGTTGTGGGACCGGCCGGCTTTTTTTCTTTTTTCAAGCTTCTGTGGCAGGCAGTACAGCTTGCGTGGCTTGCTTCTCTCAATGCCGTATCCTGTTTTGACGGGTTGGAAGAATGACACTCTGAGCAGGCAGCTTCCTCACCTTCAGCATATACAAGTTTGTTTTGTTCCGTGTTCAGGACATGATGACACCTGGCACATCCTTCATCCCCAAGGCTGTCCTCATGCAATACGTGGTCAAAGGAAGGCACAGGCCGTTTCTGGTTTGAAAACAGAGTGTTTTTCCCCTCTGCTGGAACTGGAGAATGCCAGGTGCAGATGATGATAAAAAAGGACAGGATAATGCCGGTGGTATTTATCTTATGTTTCATTGGTGTTTCCTTTATTCTGGATACAAGTAGCCGTTACCAGTCCCGGGTCTTTAAAACAGTTCCGAAATCAGCACCCATATAATATCGTGAAAAGGGATAGACAATCATGTGCCACAGCCTGGAGAAAGGAATCATGGCGATGAGGACTTCACTGGACAAGATATGAAATATCAGGAGTCCACGATAAGGGCCCATCTGGTGAAAGGCCAGAAATCCTGTTAAAAATGAAATAAAAATCAGCATCAAAATTAAAAAATCAGATCCCTGACTGACCATCCGGACTTCAGGAACCATAAGCCTTCTGATAAAAAAGAACATACATGCAAACATGACAAAGAGGGTCATGACATCTGCAATTTTGTTGGAAATATTCTGCCACAATACACCGTAGGATTCAAACCACAAGACAATGTGGGCCATGAAAAAAAGAGGTACCAAAAGGGCGCACAGGTGAAATAAGACAGTAATAATTGTAAATAAAGGCCTTTGTCTCATGAATCGTGTGGCAAAGGGGATAACTCCGGTGATGATGGACCGGATACCGTTGGTCAGGTTCTCTTTTGGATAGAGCAGTTTCGGGTTCGTACCCTTAAAATAAAAGCTGACCAGCCTGAACCCTGTGCCGAATAAAAAAACAGCAAAGGAGATCATGGCCAGAGGCCCGCGTGCAAATTCATAAAAATCCAATTTTTTTAATCCTTTTGAAATTGAAAAAACTAATCCACTTGGTTTTTAATGCAGGCCCATGGCAACAGGGCCTGCTTTCCTTAATTAACAGGAGTATTTGTAAGCAAACTTGAATCTCAAGTCAAGAATAAATATCAGGCCTGTGTCATGGAAAATTTGGGATAAAACGGGGTAAAGGCAATGTCCCGGTCGGATCAGGCCTTTGTTTTATCAGGGCCTGTGGGGAAGTCTTTGAAAATTTTTACAGGGACCGTCGTCGCTGAGCTTCCTGGACCAGCATCATGGCACCTGAAATATCAATGTAGCTGATCCCGGAGCCCACAATAAGAAGGTGCTTCGGGTCATTGCCGTCAATTTCTTCAAAGATTTCCGAAACATGATTGGCAGCACCGAAAAACAGGGAGCCGTCGATGCGGATGATTTTCAACTGGGGGCATTCGGGAAGCTCGTTGTCGACAAGATCTTTCATGCGGCGCCGGGGGTCATCCGGGTATGGAACAAGCGATTGTATATGGGGGTGAGCCATTCGCGTCAGATAGATGGCAAGGGAAAGAAGCACACCCGTATAAATGGCAAATTCAATTTCAAACAAAAGCGTGCTGCTGAAAGTGGCCACAAGAATAAAGGATTCCGACGGACTGGTTTTTAAAATGTCTTTAATGTGGCGGATATCGATCAGTTTGAATGCTACAATAAGAATAACACCGCCCATGGCGGATAAGGGGAGCCAGGCCGTGAGCGGGGCAATGAGCAAAATAATGGCGGCAAGAAAAAGGCAATGAAAATAAAATCAGGTCATACAAATTTTATTTGTTTTCAGCCCTGTTGTGTTGTATGCTGATTCTAAATCAAATGAATTTACAATTTAAGTATCCACTCTATTTTATACGGTTAATCTTTAAGATCTGAGGCATTATCATGAAACGATTATTCCTTGTTTTTTTTATCCTGACCATGACAGTTCCGGCAATTGCAAAAGACATTACCCTTATTGCAGGGTTGTCTTTGCCACCTTACATCATCCAGGAATCTGATAAAGGTATGGAGCACGATGTAATCAAAGAAGCACTCGCAACAAAAGGACATACCCTTAAATTAAAATATGTTCCATTTGCAAGAGTGGTGGCTGATTATGATAAGTATGACGGCGCCATTACCATCAACGAATCTTCCGGCATAATAGGAAATTATTCTGATGTGGTCATGGTCTACCGGAATTTTGCGATATCCTTAAAAGATAATGAAATTAAAATCAATTCAGTTGAAGATTTAAAAGATAAGACGATTGTAGCATTTCAAAATGCCACCAAATACCTGGGTCCAAGGTATGCAAAAATTGTAGAAGAAAATCCAAAATATTCTGAACAGGCAAAGCAGGTTTTACAAGTAAAAATGCTGTATTCCGGAAGAGCCACAGCCATTATCTCGGACATCAATATTTTTAATTTTTATAAAAAAATGGTAAAGGATATGGACACCTCCGCCACAATAGTTCTCCACAAAATATTTAAAGGGACAAGTTATAAAGTATTGTTTAATGATGCAGCCATCAGAGATGATTTCAACGCAGGACTGAGTCAATTGAAGACATCCGGAAGGTATGAACAAATCATAAGAAGTTATATACAATAATCAGGTTGCAGACAGGAAAGCTGAAGCAATGATGGTGAGTGTGAAGATAAGGGCCAGGGGATCTTTTTGCGCAAATTGAATCAGTCTGTTCAAGGGGAAAAAAATGATGCCGGTAAAAAGACCGGATAAAAACCCAAAGACATGGGCCCACACGTCTGTGCGGTCTCCCTGGCTGAGCATGGCCACAAGCACAGCCCCGGCAAACAAGGGCATCAGGGTGTTCAGTCGAAAGGGTTTGTCGTTTCTTGTTATCTGGTAGGCCACAAGAAGGCCTGCCGCGCCCATGATGGCAGTGGATGCCCCGATGGAGAGATGGGCGGTTTTGTAAAGACAGGCATTCATCAGATTGCCGAGCGTGCCTGCAAGCAGCAGCATGAACGGTCCTGTGCCGAATCCTGAAAGGGTGATGACCGGGGCTCCGAAAATAAGCATGCCGGCCATATTCCCTAAAAGATGCCGACCGTCTGAATGTAAAAACAACGCGGTGATGGCTCTGTAAGTCTCTCCCTGGAGGATGAAAAGGGCTGAGGCGCCATACTTGAGGATCATGTCTTCATGGACATGGTGGTACAGACAAAAAAAATGGATAACAAAGAGCAGTCCCATGATGGCAAAGGCCGGGTAAGAGTTGAATGAGCTGATGGGAAATTCCTGCAACTGCTGTTTTAATCCGAAGAATTTGTTTTCCTTGTAATAGGCCTCAACCACTAATACCGCTTTTTCCCTGTCACAAGAATTTACCAGGATATTAAATGATGCAGCCTCTTTTTCAACCTGGGTTTCAATGTTTTGAGAGGTTAAAATCAACAGGATTAAATCTGCTTTTTTTGCAGGAAGAAGGGTAAATATTTTTTCAAAATCTTTGTTCACAGGTGATTGGACCTTGATTTTTCATGACCATGATTTTAATACAGTTAGGCATAGTACCTTTAATGTATAGCGGAATACCAGGGGAAAATAAACATGCAAATATTAAGGTTTGAAAGTAATGACAATCAGGTTTGCACAGGATGTGATTTTGATAACCAGAGCGCATCTATTATTGAGGGGGATCTGTATTCTGATTTCAGGGATACAGGAAAAAGAAAACCGGTTAAAAAAATATTAACCCCCATTCTGCCCCGTGTGATTTTCTGCATTGGACTCAATTATAGACTTCATGCCAGGGAGACCGGGCTTGAATTGCCAAAATATCCCATTGTGTTCATGAAAAACCTGAGTGCGGCAGCAGGTCACCTGGAGGATATCCGGATTCCTGCATCCTGTGCAAAAATTCCAGAGGTGGATTACGAAGCTGAACTGGCCGTGGTGATAAAAAAGCCGGCTAAGAATGTCTTGCCTGAAAATGCGCTGGATTATGTTCTCGGGAATACCTGTGCCAATGATATTTCTGCCAGAAGATGGCAGATGCATGCCGGCGGCGGGCAGTGGATAAAGGGGAAAAGTTTTGATACCTTCTGTCCTTTCGGCCCTTTTATTGTGACAAAGGATGAACTGACAGATCCTGACAGTCTTGATATTGAATGTGTGTTAAACGGCAATACCCAGCAGAAGAGCAATACCAGTGACATGATTTTTTCAGTCAGCCAAATTATTTCATATTTATCAGCCTCTGCCACCCTTGTCCCCGGAACCCTTATTTTAACCGGCACCCCGGGCGGGGTGGGGTTTACCCGCAATCCGCCGGTTTATCTTCAACCCGGGGATGTACTGGAAACAAAAATTGAAAAAATCGGTGTTTTGAAGAATCATGTAGCACTTGAGGAAGAATAAAAAAAACCACCCGGAAGATATCCGCTTCCGGGCGGTTCAAGCAATCTTCAGATAAGATACCAATTAATCGGTATCGCTGCTGCTGTTTTCCGGGGCCTGCCAGCCCCTGTGGCCGCCTTTGCCGGATCTTCTGCCGCGATTGTATCCACCCCCGGGTCCCATATCAAGTCCCGGGGCAACTTTTTTGGCAGCCAGTTGAAAATCGATCTGTTTTTCCATGACCTGTTTCTGAAAATTCGTGATTTCCTGCAAAAGGGCGCCAAGTTTTGCCCTGTCCGGATCAGAGGTCTCCATGAGCAGTCTCATTTCCTGATGTTTCACAAATTTTGCAGACCTGGCTGCATAGGTTTCATCAATGAATTTCTGGCGAAGGGCAGTCAGTTCCTCTCTTTGATTCTGTGACAGATCGTTCCAGGTGGTTTGTCCCCGGAATCCCTGGCAGAATTGACCGGAACCCGAATCCATTCCCCGACCATAGCCGGGTCCCCATGCAAAGACGCTTCCTGCCACAAGGGCAACCATAAGAAGTGTGCTGCTGATAATGATTGTTTTTTTCATAATATCCTCCAATTGAATAGTTTGTTGTGGTTGTTGATCTTTTTGATCACCTGTTGAAATTCAAATAGAGCAAAGGGTGTGCCACTGTGAAAAAGAATCTTTAACACACTGAAATGAAAGTATATAATTGCATATGGTCATTATCCGGGGTTGTGTGCGATTCTTTTGTGGTGTATACTTTTTACTCGGATTCATGTATCCAGGTGTAGATAAAATACCCATGATTCCGCGGCCTGGAAAACAGCATCCTTTTAAAACCGGGCGGGTTGCCCGTGGTATTGTTTTTGCTTGATTCATATAAGGATAAAAACAGATGATAACGGTTAACAAAGGATAATTGCGGTGCACTGCCGTGAATAAACAGATAATGGTTATGAAAATAAAGAAAAAATCCTTTCCATTTATTTCACCCATATTGATAGCGGGCATTTTATTGATCCTGCTGCCGATCTTTACCGTCATAACGGTGGACCGGCTTGAAAGGCAAAAGGAATTTTCAACTCAACGGCTTTTGGAAAAAGGGGTTTCGTTGATCAGAACCTTTGAGGCGGGAACAAGAACCGGGATGTTCACCATGCGGTGGGGTGCTCAAAGAATCCAGGCCATGCTTTTGGAAACCTCATTGCAGCCGGAAGTTATCTATATAATGATCACATCAAAAAAGGGTCGGATACTGGCGCATTCGGATGAATCCATGGTCGGCCGGATGTTTGATGCCATGCCTGAGATTGAAAAGATAACTAAAGATTCCGGTTCGGTCCTCCACAGGGTAAGGCAGCCGGAAGGCAAGGAGGAACTGTTTGAAGTCATTAAGCGGTTTGTGCCGGTTCGGCCCAAATCCATGCGCAGGCATCTGCAAAAACATGGCAGTAAGAGCCATCTGTTTGAATCCCCGCCGGAACAGGAGGATGCCCAAATAAAAAACAGGGATTGGAGCAGTTCCTATCTTCAAGATCAGGATGAAAAAATGCCGGGTATGCCGGAACATTACATTTTTGCCGGGCTTTCCATGGAAAGAGAAAAACTTGCCAGAAAGAGGGTGTTAAGAGGAACAGTCTGGCGCGGGGTCTTTTTTCTTCTGCTTGGCTGTGCCGGAATGGTTGCCCTGTTTGCATTTCAGGCATACCGTTCTGCCAGGGCCTCCCTAACCCGTGTGACGGCATTTTCCGATAACATGATCCAGAACATGCCGTCGGGAATGGTGACCATGAATCTGGATTATGAAATCACCTTCATGAACCGTGCAGCTAAAGATATTTTCAAGTCGGACCTGACCACGCCGTTCCCGCAATTGATTGAATTGATCCATGAACTCAAGACATCCAAAGGGAGCGTCACCCGGGAGATCAACCTTTCAATGGAGTTTGACCGCAGGGTCTGGGTGGAGATAACCGCGTCTCCCATCAAGGACAGTGATAACCGCATTATGGAATTTTTATTCCTTTTCAGGGATTTGACCCAGGTAAGGGAACTCAAAAAACAGGTGGAAACAAACGAGCGGCTGGCTGCAATCGGAAAGCTTGCAGCAGGGGTTGCCCATGAGATCAGAAATCCTTTAAGTTCCATCAAAGGGTTTGCCACCTATTTCGGCAAACGCTATGAAAAGAACGCAACAGATAAGGAAACTGCTCTTATCATGGTTAAGGAAGTGGAGCGGATCAACCGGTCCATCACCCAGCTGCTTGAGTTTGCAAAACCCATGAGTGTTGAAAAAAAGAAAGTGGATATCAAAGAGGTGATCACCCATTCCCTTAAGCTGGTCCACCATGATCTTGTCCAGAAAAATATCCAGACAAAGGTTGCCATTGATACAAAAAACACGGTGATTCAAACAGATGGGGATCGGATGAACCAGGTTCTTTTGAATTTATATATCAATGCCATCGCAGCGCTGGAGGACGGAGGAATGCTGGAAATCCGGGTGCAGGATGCAGGACAGGAGGGGAGAGTTGAAATAAGGGTCATGGATAATGGCAAAGGGATCAGCGAGGCATCCCTTGATCAGATTTTTGATCCGTATTTTACCACCCGGTCTTCCGGAACAGGGCTTGGGCTTTCAATCGTTCACCGGATCATTGAGAACCTTAACGGCCATATTCATGTGGAAAGCACAGAAGGCCATGGCACGTGTTTTATTATCAATCTGCCTGTTTTATAAAAGGATAAAAGACAAATGAAAAAGATACTTGTGGTTGACGATGATGCCGCCCATGCCAGGATGCTCAAGATTTTAATGGCAGACTGGGGGGTTGAGGTCCATCTGGCAGATGACGGAACCAGTGGGGTGGAAATGGTAAAAGCACAGCCCTTTGATATCATACTGATGGATATGAAAATGGTGAAAATGAGCGGGATGGAAGCATTGCAGCTTATCAAAGCCCATAACCCCTCTTTGCCCGTGATTATCATGACCGCCTATTCATCGGTTCAGACCGCTGTAAATGCATTAAAGATAGGGGCCTATGATTATCTGACCAAGCCGCTGGATTTTGATAAACTCAAACTGACCATTGAACGGATTTTTGAAAGCATTTCTTTAAAAACGGAAAACCGGAATTTAAAAACCCGGTTAAAAGAGCAGTCATTTGCCCATGATATTATCGGTAAAAGCCCTGCCATTCTTTCGTTACTGGATACCATTCATATGGTGGCACCCACGGATGCCAATGTACTGGTGCTGGGAGAATCCGGTACAGGCAAGGAACTTGTGTCCTCTGCCATTCATTTTAATTCTCAAAGAAAAGACCAGACCTTTGTGAGAATTAATTGTGCTGCCATCACAGAAACCCTGCTTGAGTCAGAGCTTTTTGGTCATGAAAAAGGATCATTCACAGGAGCGGACAAAAAAAGAAAGGGAAAATTTTTGCTGGCAGACAAGGGCAGTATCCTTTTGGATGAGATCGGTGAAATGAGTCTTGCCATGCAGGCAAAGCTTTTAAGGGTGATCCAGGAAAAGGAAATCACACCTGTGGGAAGCGATCAGAACATTAAAACAGATGTCAGGATTATTGCCTCAACCAATAAGGATTTAAGAAAATTATCTGAACAGGGAATGTTCCGCCAGGATCTGTTTTACCGGTTGAATGTGGTGAGCATTGAAATCCCTCCTTTGAGGGATAGAACAGAAGATATTCCAACCCTTGCACTCCATTTTCTGGAACTGTTTTCAAAGAAAAATAAACGGGATATCAAGGGTTTCTCACCCGATGCCATGGATGCCATGATCCGGTATGCATGGGAAGGCAATGTAAGAGAATTGATGAATACCGTAGAAAGAGGGGTGGTTCTTGCAAGGTCCGACTATATCTGTATGGAAGACCTTGCATTTATAAATACAAAACCAGGCGATTCAATTGAACCTGGAACAAATTTTGGAAATACCCGGCTGTCACAGATAGAAGAAACCGCCATACTTGTAACCCTTGATTCAGCCGGCGGCAATAAAAGTGAAGCCGCCAGAAGACTTGGTATTACACGAAAGACCCTATTAAAGAAGTTAAAACAATATGGAAAAAGCTAAAACCGTTCGATCAGTTTGTTGATTAAAAACGTGCTTTCCCGCAAGGCCTGTTCGCTGAACGGGCCAAACCATTGGGCAAGATGGTTGAATTTTTTTATAAACAGCTGTTTGTCATTGTTTTCAAGCATTTCAAGATGGCTGTTCATGGAGGCAATATAGCCTTTTAAAAGTCGCCGCCGTTCCTTGGTCGCAAAAATGATTTCAGAATACATTGAACCGTCCTGGGCAAAAAGACGTCCCACCATTCCCAGCTCAAGGCGGTAAATCGGGCTTGAAAATTCAAGGGTTCTTTCAAGGCGGTCAAGATTTTCATATAAAAACTGACCAAAGCAGAAGGTGGCAAAATGGCGCAGGGCCTGCACGATTCCCATTATTTCATCGTGCTCTTCAGCACTTGCCTGGACAATAACAGCCCCCCAGAGCGTCAGCTGCTCAACCAGCCATTGGCAGCCGGCTGAATCCCTTCCCGGGGTAATGACAATGATCTGTTTATCTAACGAGTTTGAGGTCGGACCAAATAAAGGGTGAATCCCTGTTACAGGACCGGAGTGGAATGCAAGCATCTTTTCCAGTGGTTTTGCCTTGACACTGGTCAGATCCGCCAGAATGGTTTTTGGGGACAAAAATGGTGCAATCTGTTCAATAATCGCTTCGGTTTTTTCAATTGGAACTGAAATAAGGACAAGATCAATATCTTTGCAAAGTGTTTTTGCATTGCCCCAGTCCGGTTCAGTAAGTATCCTGACTTCATAACCAGATTTGAGAAACAGGGTGGAAAAAAATCGCCCCATCTGGCCTGCACCACCGATGATCAATATTCTGGCACCCGGTCTGACACCTTTGTGCTCCATCTGGTCTGTCTGCTTGACCCGGGATTGCCTTAAAATCACCCGGTAAAGATCTTCCATGAAATCCGGGTCAAGTTTTGCAATCCCTGCCTGGATCCTGAGTTTTGAGATCAGATCTTCTTCCCTTGCAGGATGGTATACCGGGATATGGCATCTTTTTTTTAAATTGACCACTTTTTCAACCTGGGTCTGTCGTTGCGCAAGAAGGGAAAGGATTTGTGAATCGATCTGATCAATTTTTGACCGTAACGGAATGATTTCTTTATCAAATGGCTGCGTGTCTTTTTCCATCTTCTTCTCTTTTAAAAGCGTTAACCAAAAGCCTCAAGGCAGAATCAAGTACCATCAAAGCCTAACAATTTCAAGCGCAATTGGCAATTTTAAATTCAGTATCTGCCTGATAATAAGCTATAAATAATAAAAAGAAACAAACAAATAATGCCGGAGACGGGTTGTTAAATCCCTTTTAATGGGGTATAAAAATGAATATCAGACACAAAAAATAATGACCATAACCCATTGATGGATGCCGATATGAAAATGCTGGATGAAATTATCAACAGAGTTCGCAACCTGACAGATGATCAGCAAACACAGATCTTAGAGATTCTCAAAGACTGGCAGACTGGAAAGCAAAGAGAGTATCAACGCCTTGATGCCAGAGCAGACATCGATGTGGTGATTGGAAACAGGGTGATTCAGACCAAAACAAAGGATTTGAGTGCCGGCGGCATTTATATCAATACATCGGGAAAATTTGAAACCGATAAAAGTGTGAGACTTGTTTTTTCCATACCCGGGCATGATAAGCCGTTCAAACTCCAGGGAATGATTGTCAGGGTGGAAAAGAGCGGCATGGCCATCAAATTCGAAAACATAACGCCTTATTTGAAGAAAATCCTGGACGATCTTATCTGGGAAAAGAAAAATAAAGGATAACGGTTTATCCTGAAAACCCCCATTATTATTTCATCATAGAACCCTCTTTTTTTAATTCAGGTATAATAAGGATATTTGACGATTGCAGGCAAAGGCTCAACTGGATGTAAAGGTATTGATCGGCTGTTTTTGTGTGTTCGGCTCTGCCTTCTTTTTTTATCTGGCTACGGTGATTATAAAGTGGGCGCGGATCAAAGGGTTGCAGATAGATCCATCGTTTTTCGTGTTTTCCAGGTTTTTATTGGGGTTTGTCAGTGTGTTGATCCTGATGGCCTTTAAAAAGAAAAAAATCAAGGTGGTAAAAAAACACTATCTCATTGGCCGGACAATTGCCAATTGTGTTGCGGTATACTGTTTTTTTAAAGGTGTGGATTTAACATCGGTTGCCCAGGCCAATATTTTAAACATGACCTATCCGTTGTTTATCACGATTTTTTCATGGATTTTTTTAAAGGAACAGCGGGATATTATCGCTGTTTTTATTGTTATCCTGGCCTTTACAGGCGTTTTTTTGATTCTGGCCCCAAAAGAAATGAGCTTTCACTTGAATTCCTTGTGGGCATTGGCATCAGGGGTCAGTGCAGCCATTGCCATCATGTACCTGAACCTATCAAGGCAGGTTCATGATACGGAAACCACATTGTTTTTTTTGTTTGGTCTTGGATCTGTGCTGATTTTTATCGTGTTTTTTGATCAGATCCATCTGCCCCAGATGACACAATTAAAATACCTGCTTTTGTGTTCCTTTTCTGCCATTATCGGTCAATACCTGATTACCCTGGGGTTTAAATATGTCACTGCTGTTGAAGGGGGCATTATCTCTTCAACGCGGATTCTACTGGCAGCCGTACTGGGTCCTGCTGTCGCAATGGATCCTGCCCTGTCGGTTTCAGGATGGGCCGGGGCCTTCCTGATTTTTGTCGGCAATGTTTATTTGACACTTAAAAAGACCCGAAGATAGATGAATTGGCGTATCGTTTAAAATTTGAATAATTTAAATTTTTTGAATAGCTTTTACCAAAAAAATAATGTAAATAAAAAAACTCTTTGATGTGAATATTGAATTAGACCTCTGAATAGCAGATACTAAACTAAATTTGATTTTGCCGAAACATAACTGAAGACTAAATCCTAAGGGATATGGTGTGATAACAGGATATTATTATGGGTACTGAACCAGAAGACACATGTTTGAAAAGCCTTTCATCATTAGAAGGATTTCCTGAACAAAACCCTTTGTTTTTCCAGTTGATGATGGATAATGTGGCAGATTTAATCTGGGCAAAAAATATGATGGATGAATTTATTTTTGTGAATAAGGCCATGTGTGCGAATCTGTTAAAGTGCGAAATGACGTCGCAAGCCCTGGGAAAGACGGATCTCTTTTTTGCACAAAAGGAGAAGGATCTGGGGTATCAACACACTTTTGGAGAAATCTGCGTTGATTCCGATAAAATCGTAAAAGCCTCAAAGCAGGCGGGGCGATTTATAGAGCAGGGGTTTGTCAGGGGGGAATATCTCATCCTTGATGTGAACAAAGCCCCGATATTTGATGAAAATGGAAAAATGATCGGAACGGTTGGGTGCGGCCGGAATATTACAAAGGAAAAAAACATTGAAAACCAGTTGATACGGTCAAGAGAGCAATTCATCAGGGTTTTAAACAATCTTACCTCTGCCGTGTATGTAGTGGATATGGACACCCATAACATATTGTTCGTCAATCAAATCCTTGCCACGATGTTTGGAAAGTCACCATCAGATCTTATCGGTCATACCTGCTGGAAGGTATTGCAGCAGAACAGGACAAGACCCTGCTGGTATTGTACCAATCCAAAAATGATGGATGAAAAGGGAAACCCTGTCGGAGTTCTTGTCAATGAGTATGAGAACAAATGGTTAAATAAAGTGTTTGAAATTACGGACCAGGTCATCAAGTGGTCGGATGACCGTCTGGTAAAACTCACCATTGCCACAGACATTACCGACAGAAAATTATCGGAAAAAGAAAAAGATGCTGCATTGAAATTTTCATTGGAACAGGAAAAATATGCTCTGGTCGGACAGGTGGCAGGGAAAATGGCCCATGATTTTAACAATATTCTGGGAGCAATCATGGGAAATGCCGAAATTTCTCTGATGGATTGCCGGGAAGAAGAGACAAGAGAAAGCTTGAATATTATACTGGAGCAGACCATTCGGGGCAAAAGCCTGACCCGGAACCTTATTGCTTTTGCAAAGGAAGAGGAACCCAAAGAAGATTATTTTAATATGAATTCAAAGATTGATTTTATCCTTAATCTGCTCCGTGTTGATCTTAATGGTACGGTTGTTGTAAAAGAACTTGGCGCCGACCTTCCGGACCTTCTGGCAGATCCGGGTATGATAGAACATGCCCTGGTAAATATAGTTCAGAATGCCATCCATGCCATGAGCCTTGTAAAAGAGCCCAAACTGACCATAAAAACATATGCAGCGTCCGGGAATCTGTTTGTTGAAATGATTGATAATGGATGCGGCATTCCCGAAGAATACTATGCTGACATATACTCTCCTTCATTCACCCTGAAAGGCAGTAAAGATTTGACGGGCAACTACAAGGGGGGCATAAAAGGGTCAGGTTACGGCATGTCCAATGTTAAAAAGTATATTGAAAAACACAAGGGCGCCATATCCTTTGAGAGCAAAGTGAACAACGGAACCCGGTTTGTTATTTCCATCCCCATTATTGAAAAGGAACTGACAAAAAAAGAAAAAGAAATTATTTCACAAAAAAGGATCGAGAAAGGCAGAAAAATCCTTTTGGTGGAAGATGAGCCTGCCATTTCAAAGGTTCAATACAAAATATTAACCAACAGGCCGTTCTGTCATGAGGTTCAGGTCGTGCAGGATGGACAGGCGGCTATGGATGCATATGACAGGGGCGATTTTGATCTGGTCAGCCTGGACTATTTACTGCCGGGCAATCTTAACGGTCTGGACGTATATAAATATATCCGCAAAAAGGATCAAAAAATTCCCATTGTTTTTGTGTCGGGAAATATCGGTTTTCTGGAATCCATGAAAAAATTGGCAAAAAAAGATAAAAAAATGGATCATGTGTCCAAACCGTGTGAGAATATGGTTTATGCCGCAACCATTAACAAATGGCTCCAACGGCAGGACGGTTAAGACGAAACTTTTGGTTTAAGACGCGAAAGACAAAGGCTTAACACAAATCCGATGAGGGCGACACTTCCTAAAAACCATGCCCCGCAGGACCAGGAGCCTGTCTGGGAAACAAGATAGGCAAGTATGGGCGGCCCGATGACCTGGCCGGTCTGTCCGCCCTGAATCACAAGTCCGTTGGTGGTTGCAATCAGGTTTTTTGAGGGTGCATACAGGGGCACCCCTCCCAGGATGGAGGCAGGTATTAATCCGCCGAAAATGGAAAAAACAAGACAGCCAGTATAGTTGAGCAAAAAAGTTGCGCCTGGCCAATAAATGGCAATGGAACTTGTTCCCATAATGATGCAGGCAAATGCAATCAATTTCCATCGCTTGATCCCTCTTTTCAACAGTCTTCCGCCGGCAAGGTTTCCGAAAATATTAACAAAGACCATTCCTGCCGTCAAAATCGAGGCCAAAGATTTGGAAAACCCGTATTTTTCAAGGATCAGTGTCGGTAAAAACCCCATCACAGCCAGCCATTGCAGTGCATAGGTAATAAAAATGACTGCCAGAAGCAACGGTCCTGCACAGGTGGATGTCTGAACAATATCCTGTATCAGTTTTTTAAAGCGAAAAGGAATTACCGGGTTCATGAATTTGATATGGGCGGTTTTTTTTGCCAGGATTAATGTATAACCGATCATCAGGGCTGCATTGATCTGCCAGAGCCCTCTCCAGTTTGTCCCGGCTAAAATAAGCGGCAAAAGGATCATCATTAATGAAGCACCTGCCGGAAGATAACAGGTCCAGATGGAAAGGGCCACGTTCATATCTTTTTGCTTTACTACCTGGAAAATCAGTGTCGGCGTACTGACAATGACCGCTAAAAAACCCGCGCCTTCTATAACCCGTGAGGCAAGCAACCCGTGAAAGGAATCGGCAAACGATCCTATAAAACAGCCGGCAATTTGAAGAACAAGGCCCGCCAGCATGAGACGACGATGGCCGATGGCATCAGCAATTGCTCCGGCAAAGGTTCCAAACAAAAGGCCGGTTAAATTAAAAATGGATAACAACCATCCGGCATAAAACAGGCTGATGGAAAGATCCAACCGGATATCAGACAGGACCGGCGGTACCTTGCCCACCTGAAAGGCAGATAAAATGCCCGCCCCGAACAGGATAAAAATAAGCCCCCAGGGGCTTTGATCTTCTTTTTGGATCAAATTATCTCTTTTGTTATAGAATTTTTAATATTTTTTCAGGTTTTCTTTCTAACAGGTTTAATGGAAACAAAAAAGTAAAACATGGAAATTTCTTTTCATTTGTCTTTTAAATTTGCTATGGACAATATCTATGAGATTCTATTTTGGCCCTGGGAATAATTCCCTTTCGCATATTTTAAAATGTTTATCCATCATGGATATTTTGTCATCTCGAGGGCATGAGGTTTTTATTGCCATAGGTCAAAAATATTCAGGTTTTCTTAAAAAACTGGGAACACCATATTTTATCCTGCCGGATATCCAGGAAACAGATGACTCCGGGTTCCCTTCTTTTAAATGGTTTTCCAATCCTAAATATGTTTTGGAGTGCATTAAAAAAGAGACGGAGTTGCTGCGCAGACTGAACCCGGACCGTGCCCTGGGCGTTTTTAATTTTACGCTCCAGATATCTGCCGGCATTGCCGGCATCCCGTACGATTCTCTTATCTGTGGCTGCATGCTCAAAGAATCGAAAGATATCCTGGGATTTCATGGTGATGAACCGGAAAAGGAAATTCAAAAGGTTAACATACAGACTTTTTTTAATTATGCCACTCAAAAAATGAACAGAGCCCTGGGGGAAATATCTAAAATTAAAATAAATGATATACGGGATCTTTTAAAAGGCGACATGACCTTTCTATGGGATTTTCCTGAATTTATGCCCTTGCCGTTGACACACAATTTTTTATACCTGGGACCGATTTCATATCACAACAAGAATTGCCAGAGTATGGATACAGATGAATTTTTTTACACTAAAAATCCTCTTGTTGTCATCTCCTTTGGCACATGTTCAGGAGACAAGGACGTGCTGGTAAGATTGACAAAAATATGCCTTGAATCAGGATTCGCAGTCTTCATCGCTGCCGGCGGCCAGAAAGCATTCCTGAGCCTTTTTCAGGCGGAACCAAGGGTGAAGACAAGTCTGTTCACCGACCTGATCCCTATATTACGGAGAGCCTGTCTTTTAATTACCCACGGGGGACAAATAACAGTGTTTGAAGCATTAAAAGCAAAAGTTCCTGTCCTGGTGATGCCTTTTCAGCCGGAACAGGCCCATAACGGCATTTGCCTTGAGCGTATCGGCTGTGGAGAATTGTTAATTCCGCCAAAACCCTTTAGAACAGGTTCCAGGGTTTATATCGATGCATTTAATGGGATAAAAGACAATGAAATTGCTGACAGGATTCGCAACCTTTCCAAAGATCCACAGACCGCTGAAAATCTTTTAAAAATCAGACATACGCTTGAAAAGTATACGGGTGCCGATCAATTGGCATCTGTATTGGAAAGGGCATAGGGATGTCAGTCGGTATTGTCCTGGTTCACGGCTACACAGGGTCAGATCAGGATTTAGCATTTCTTTTTGAAAAACTTTGTTCTTACTATGGATCAGATTCAGTTATAAACACGTCTTTGCCGTTCCATGACAGGGACAAGGCCCCGAAGTTTGATCAGGATGCGTTTGAGCAGGTTATTTTAAAAGCAGTGAACTGTTTTAAAGAGAAAAAGAAAAAACTTGTTCTTGTCGGGTTTTCCACAGGCGGGACACTGCTTCTGTCATGCCTGCGGAAGCATTCGATAATCCCTGATCTTTTAGTGCTGGCAGGCGTGCCAAAACAGATCGATACCGGTTATATCCAAAGATGGGCAACCCATTGCACCGGGAAACCTCAACCTGATTTCAGTTCCATTGCCAGAATGATTTCTGTGATTAATTCAATGGGAAAAATTAAATTTAAAAACAGATTTTTTGTCCTGATCATGAATGGGGAAACAGATGAACTTGTTTTAAAAGAGGAAGCCTTCAAGTGGGCTGAAAATTTTAAAGGGGAAAAAAGAATTGCCATCATCCCTGATGCCGGGCACCATGTTTTCAAAGATATTTCCAAACAGGACATGGCCTCTGATATAATCGTCCGGACAGTTTTTGACCTTACAAACAGGGTGAGAAAAGAATCAAATCAGGTATTGGAGCGATTGGCTGAAATTGAACCCAGGGTCAAATCGTTTTTATTAAACTCCCCCACATCTAGGTTCCATTTGTCTCAGTGCCCGGGGGGGAAAAGATTACAAGATGGAAAACCTGATTTTTCTGAAACCGTATCCTGGGCGCCTGTTTTTGCAAATATTGAAATCACAACACAGTGTAATTTAAAGTGCCGGTTTTGTGCCAGAACAAGGCTTGGCATTAAAGGCAAAGACATGGCGATATCCCTATATTCAAGAATCCTTGAACTGCTTCCCCATGCCTACAGGATCACCCTGGTGGGCTTGGGGGAACCCCTTCTTCACCCGGAGATCATTGAGTTTGTGAAAATAGCGGTTTCAAGGAAAAGAAGGGTGGCTTTGGTCACAAATGCTTCCAATCTTGACCCTGCCATGTCAGAGAAATTGATCAATGCAGGACTGGATTCAATCGCATTCAGCATAGATGGTCCAGACCAGATCCTATCGGGAAAATTGAGATATGGAACTGACCTTAAAAAAGTGATTGACCATATCCAGCAATTTACAGTATTGGCAGACGCCTTTGATAAACAGATATCAAAGGCTGTGTTTTCCGCGGTCTCAATAATATCCCTGCCGTACCTTGAGCAGTTGATTGATCTGGTTTCAGGGCTTGGGGTCAATGTTTTAATGCTGTCGGATTTAAATTTTTCATATAATGGTAAAGACTGCCTGCACCAAAACATGGATAAGGAGAAAATTGCAATTTTAAGGAAGGCAATAGCACATTCTTTTTCAAAAAATCTGCCGGTTCTTTCAGTCTACGGTCTGGAAGAATTCGGATTAAGACATAGATATCTGCAATTTTTAGCAGCCCCGCCTTCAAAAATCTATGAGCGCCCCAAACTTCATACCCATTGCCTTTCTCCCTGGCAGACCCTGCCGGTAAATGTGAATGGAGAGGTTTTGATCTGTGATTGTCAACCGGATAAGCGTATCGGTAATCTTTTTTCGGATTCGTTTTCCAACATCTGGAATGGACGTATCATGAAACAGCACCGCAGTAAAATGACAGGCCCGGTCCCTCCGGATGCCTGTCGAATCTGTCCACGGTTTTAAAAGGGGTTATCCCATCCGTTTGTTTGTGAATGCAAATTTTAAAAACCCGGCCATGTCTCTGATAAATCTTATCCAGCTGTCCGGCGATTTCCAGAGCATTGATACATATCCCATCAAGACTTTTGTCCGCTTGAAATGGGATTTGTAAAAATCAATAAAAAGAGCATCCATTTTTTGCTTGGTAAGGCCTTTGGGGATAAAAAGGAACTGCATGCAGTCCATTTTTTCCCAGTCTTCGGTAAATGTTCCTATTTTTTCTCCTTTTTCCTTGATGTCCTTATATATGGGGGAACCTGGAAAAGGCGTGAATTTGGCCAGGTTGAAATCATCAATTGGAAGAGAAAAAACATAGGCCTTGCTTTTTTTTATGCTTTCTTCGGATTCGCCTGGAAGTCCCATCATTAAAAGGCCCTTTACACGAATCCCCGCTTTTTTGATCAAGTGAATTTTATCGCTCATCATTTTAAGATCAGGATTCTGCCTGTGCTGTGCCAGAAGAGTTTCATCCCCTGTCTCAATCCCCAGGCTGATCATCCAGCAGCCTGCCGCTTTCATGAGTTTGAGCAACTCAAGATCAAGGTGTTCGGCTCTTGCAGCGCAGTTAAAGGTCATTCCAAGGGGTTTTTGGATCATCATCCGGGCAAAGTCTTCCACCCGGGAACGATTAAAGGTAAACTGATCGTCATAAAAATTGATATGCTGAATATTGAAATTGTCTTTCAAATATTTCAAGTGATTGTAAAGGTATTGAGCAGAATTATATCTAAAGCTTTTTTTAAATACCGACCGATCACAGTAACTGCAGGAATACGGGCATCCCCTGCTGGAGATACAGCTTGCATTGGGAACTTTGGGATAATTAAATATGGGAAGTTTATAACTTGAAGGATAGCCGGATAGTTTTTCATAAGCAGGATAGGGCAGGGTATCCAGATCAATCAGGTTATGACGGTATCCTGTGAAGACGACCCTGCCGGTCTTTTTTCTGAAAACAATATTCTTTATTTTTTCAAGATCTGTTTCATTTGTCCTTAACAGTTGATGCAGGGTGTGTTCGCCTTCTCCCACCACAACATAATCAATTATCGGGTATGATTCTAATATTTTTTCTTTTAAAGCAGAAACATGAACGCCCCCAAAAACTATTTTGGTTTTGGGGACCATTTTTTTTGCATAGTCAGCAATCCTTATGCCGTCGAGAAAACTGGAGGTAGTGCAGGAAAAACCGATAAAAATAGGGGGGTGTTCTTCCAGGGATTTTTTGATCAACGCATCTGATTCCGGGTGAGCATAACAGTCAATAATATGGGAATCGATTTGAAACCGGTCAAGGTAGGCTGCAATGCTGGCAAGCCCGAGAGGCGGCATGATGTTGGCCTTTCTGGATATGTCTGTTTTTGCATTTGCCAGGTTGTATCCCAAAGGATGGATAAACAAAATATTGGGCTGAACCATATCTTAACCTATTTTTTTTTGGGTTTTTGGGGATGGATGGCCATATCCCATAACAATCCCTTGAAACCGAATACTTTTAAAGCTCTCATTCTCATCTGTCCCTGCTCTGGTGGAAAAAACCGATCTTTTTTTCTATGGAAGGCCTCTTTAATCTTTATCTCCATCCAGTTCTTATCAACATGAGGAGAAATATAATAGCAGGACTTTAACAGATTATTGTTGCAAGAAATAATTTTCTCTTTAACCGCAATTTCATGCAACTTTGTTTTTGGAAGGATTCGAATGCCTGAAAACACAAAAACAGCACAATTTACCAGCCGTTCGATATTTTTCAACCCCTGGAGAACAGTTGCCGGTGTTTCTTCTGGTCCGCCAAACATGAAAAAGTGAGCACAAGGGATATCTGCCTTAATACAACTTTCATTAAAACGGAATATATCTTCAAAACTAAAGGATTTGTTAATTCCTTTTAAGGTTATATCACAAGCCGCATCAGAACCAACTTCCATGGCGTAAAGACCGGAATCTTTTAACAGTTTGAGTTCAGGTTGTTTGATATTTTCAGGCCTGAAATAGGCAGCCCATTTTATATGGCATTGTTTTTTTATCAATTGCTCAGCTATCATTAGATAATGACCCTGACGGTCATTAAAAATCGCATCTGTAAAAAACAAGGCGTCAACATTAAAGTCTTTTTTCAACCGAATCAGATTATCTGCAACAAATTCAGGGGTCTGATACCTGAGTTTTCTTCCTTCAATCAAAGGATATGAACAATATTTACACCCATGCGGGCAGCCCCTCTTGGTCTGGTAACTTAACATGCCGCTTTGATCAAAGTAATATGCCACAAGTTTTTTTTCATAAAGCGGCCGGAAAAATCCATTTTTGTCGATTGGGGTTTCAATGGGATACAGGATTTTTTCTGTTTTAATATTGTTTGAGAGGTTGTCAATCAATTTATTTATCGAAATTTCACCTTCTCCCACAATTCCGAAATCTGCATTTAAAAATTCCAATATTTGCTCAGGCAGTATTGAAAAACCCGGTCCCCCTAAAATGATAGGGTTTTGATAAATTTTTTTAATATGGTCAACCAGATGCTTAATGTCGGAAAGATACCAGGGGTTCCCTGGAGAAAGCGAATCCACAGTATCGATATTTCTGATGGAAATACCGATAAAGTCAGGGTTGAATTCCAAAATGGCAGCGGTTACAGAAAACAACAGGTTGTCAAGGGTTAACAGCAGATCAAGCTGCTTGACCGCATGGCCATTCTCCACCAAAGAAGCTGCAACAAGCGCCATCCCCAGCGGATAAACCGGTAAAGGCGCCGTGGTTGTATTTGAAGAAATCAGTAATATCCTGCTCATGACGGCTTGGTCTTTTTGAAAGACCTTTTTTCTCGCGGGTTATATCTTCTGTAAGTTTTATCAAGGATTTCCTTTTTGATAACCTTGAAAAACAATTCACCCATTTTTGTCTGGTATCCACCATTGGAATAAAATGTATCCCAGGCATAGTTATAGAGTTCTTCTAATTTTTCACACGTCATGTTTTTGGGTTGGAAGACAACCTTATCACACGTGTAATCAATCCAGTTGTTGCTTAAGATCCGTTTTTGTTCTTTATATTGTTTTCGGATGGGAGACTTTGGAAACGGTGTCAAAATTGTAAATTCAGCCAGGTCGATTTTTATTTGAGTCAAAAAATCAACAAGGGTTTTAATATAGGTTTCATCGTGATCATCCGTTCCCAGAAGAATGGTGCCTTCCACGCCGATACCGTGATCGTGAAGTCGTTTAATTCTGTTCTCGATAACCGCTGACGTATCAAATACTGCCTGGTAGACATACCAGCACCCGGCTTCGGCAGCAAGCTTGAGGACCTGGTCATCATCCATCAAAGGGTGGGAAACCCATTTTTTCTTTAACGGTTTCATGGCTGTGAACAGTTCAATAAGCCACGCCTTATCGTGTGCCAGTGAGTTGTCCACAATAAAAAGCCGGTTGTTTGGTATGGATTCCATCTCTTTTATAACGGTTTCAACAGGTCTGGGTCTGAATTGTCTGCCGCCTAAGAATCCGTTACAGCAAGGAAAACAATTGAATCTGCACCCCCGGGAAGCATGGACAAGATCAAGCATCTGTATCCCTCTGTAATTATACAGGTCTCTTTTTAAAATATCTCTTTTTGCTGTACCAACCAGACTGATATCAGGGAAAATGTTCATGTAATCATAGACTTTTTTCATCTTTTTTTGCCTAAAGTCACTGAAAACCTCTCCCATCCGGCCTTCGGCTTCTCCAAGGAACACCGAGTCTGCATGACGTTCAACCTCCTGGGAATGCAGCATGACGGCAATACCGCCAAACAGTACGGGGATCCCCATTCCCCTGTATCGATCGGCAATTTCAAATGCCCGGGGAAGCTGACAGGTCAGCATGACCGAGAGCCCTGCAATATCAATGTCAGGATCATACACAAGCGGCTGGACGTTTTCATCAATGAAATCAACCTCAACATATTCCGGGAGTGTGGCCGCAAAAACAACAGGGCCATGGGGAGGGAGGTGAAACTGGGTTTGTTTTTCCAGCCGTGGCCAGGTGGGATATATCAATTGCATTTTCATGGTGTCAGTCCTTGTAATCTTCATATTTTTCCAAGGGTGCATTTCTGGGCAAGATCAAAAAGCCCGGTTATTTTATGGTCATTTTGGTAATAAATACGTTCCAGTGATATTGATTTAACAGATCCATAGGAATGAAGCGCTTTTTTTTCAATGACAAAGAAAAGGGAACCGGGTTGAACGGCAGGGGAGATAGGACAGGTCGTTTGGATATCCAAATTGCATACACCGCACAGAACCGTATCTGATTCACCGGAATCAATAATATCAAGCGCCAGAACGAGCCCGGTTAACCCATTGTTTCCGTCTTCATTAATGACAAAGCTTTCTCCTGTCAGGCCGAAGTAGATACAGGCTTCTCCCAGAAAACAGGAGGCAAGGGTATAGGCGAAAATAGCCGGGCTTGGCACTTTTTTAACCATTGTTTCCTGGAAGTGTATATCTGTTTCAAGACAACCTGTAATCGTTGAAGCAATTATGCTGATATTTTTTTTATCTTCATCTTCTTTTATCCCGGCATCCTTCATGGCAAATGCAATGGCTGCAAATCCAAGTTTTGAAAACGCATCCATCCGGCCAAAGGGTTTATAGGGGTGATTGAGTATGTCGTTTCTTTTGATTGAGGGTAAGGATGCCTTCCGGTCAAATCGTTGAATCCGGGTTGCATGTCCCATTGATTCCTTTGATACCCATCCGATTCCGGTTATAAATGCTTCCATTTTTTTTCTCATGCTTTTTTTAAAATAACGGCAGCATTAATGCCGCCAAAACCTGAATTGGTAGTTAAAATGCAATCACCCTTTATGGGCCGGGCATCCGGGTAGATTACTTTTTCAGCGCCTTTTCCCGGATCAAGAAATCCAAAAGTACCGGGCATCATTCCTTCTAAGAGCATTTTTACGCAAAGAGCGATTTCAATACCACCGGCAGCGCCAAGTGTGTGACCGATCGCCCCTTTTATGGAATTGGCAATCACCTGATCCGGATTAAACATGGCGTGAAGAACCGTTAACTCCATTGCATCATTGTATGCTGTGCCTGTTCCGTGGGTGTTGACAGCAGGGATATGTTCCGGCAAAATTCCGGCTTTTTTGCATGCTGTTGTGATGGCAAGTTTTAACCCGTAACCGTCTTTTGCCGGTGCTGTCAAGTGGGTCGCGTCATTGGCAATTCCCCAGCCGGCTATCCTACAGAGGGGGGACAAGCCTTGAGACCTTGCTCTTTTTTCACTCATCAGCAGTATTGCAGCAGCGCCTTCCCCAAGGGTCAGCCCATTTCTATGCTTGTCAAAGGGTTTTGCAGGTTCATCAGACATGGCCCCAAGGGCTGAAAAACCTGAAAATACAAATTCTGAAACAATGTCCATGCAGCAGATTAAAACCGAATCAACAACTCCTCTTTGTATTAAAGCAGCCCCTTTTGCAACGGCAATGGTTGATGAGGCGCATGCGGAATTGATATTGATTCCCTTGTTTTTTAATTTTAGCTTTAAGGCAATATATTCAGTCAGGTCAGATAACAAAAGGTTTTTGCCGCAGATTTCAGGTTCGGCTATTTTTTTTCCAAGCATGTCAATACCCGCTTTGGTAGAAGCACTGATCAGAAAAGTATCATTTTCAATTTCCCCAAGCTGATCTATCAGCAGATCTGATAACTGAAAAATCAAGGAGGATTTTTTTGTGTGATCAAGGTCTGGAATGATTCCCCCAAATGGGCTTGCATAGCATTGCGTGTTAAATCTTGTGATAGTGCTGATGCCTGATTTTTGATCCGTCAGACCGTTGTACAGTGAGTGTAAGTCCGGTCCCAGGGAGGTAATAACGCATGCTTTAGTGATGCAGACAGGAGTCATAAAAGCTTGCCGGCCTTCCATTTATCACAAAATTTTTTAAAAAAGGCAGGCTGGGTCAGGAAAAGTTCAAAATCCGGGTTCAACATCATCTGGACAACGTATCCGGTTGCGGCAGTCTGGCCTTTTTTATTCCGGATAATATATTCACTGTTTATCCTGGAAGCTTCAGAGTAATGAAGAATGCCTTCTATTGTAATCTCTTCTTTGAATCTTAAGGGAGTTATAAAGTCGACATGTACGGTTTTTATCGGTGCCAGAATGCCATGGGCGTACAGATCCATATATCCGATGCCGTAACGGTCTGAAAGCTGTATCCTGGCATCTTCAAAAAAGCTGGTATAATGTCCGTGCCATGCAATCTTGAGCATGTCAACTTCTTCAAACCGGATCTGCCTTTTAACCATCCCTCTTAACGGCTCCGGATCATCAGCTCTTTTTTTGAAATAGGGTTTTTTCATCAGTTTTATATCGTCTCTTCATCCATTTGTTTTATGGACTGTTTCATTAGATTTTTGACATGGTTTTTCAGTGCGATGTGTTTCATCTCGCCCTGAAATTGATCTGGAAAAACCGGGTCCAGTATTTTCATTTTTATTCTTGCAGGTGCAAGAAAATATCGATTTGGCGGTAAGAGGATCTGGGTACCGGTGAGACAAACCGGTATCACCGGTACATTGTTTTCAATGGCCAGCTTAAAAGCACCGGAATAAAAGTGTAATAAATTTTTATCTTTGCTCCTGTGGCCTTCCGGGAAAAACAGGATGGAACTGTTGTTTTTGATATTTTTTTTTGAAATTTCCAATGTTTTGTCCCAGGGAAAGGATTCAATGTCCAGATAACCGGCAAGTTTCATGAAGATATTGTAAAAGGGTATGTTAAACGGCCATGCTCTCACGGCACAGCAGATGTCACTGACTCGTACCATATTTATACAATATGTATCAAAAAAAGAGCGGTGATTCACAACAAAAATACCCGGGGTTTTAAGTCGGCCCCCATGAAGCTGGGGGGGGGTGAAAACAACAAACGGGCTGAGCAGAAACTGACAGACCCTGGCGTAAATCCAGATGCACTGACGTGTAAGATATGTTGTGGAGTCTCCCAGGATAAACTTCATAAAAAGGAATGCAAATGGGAAAAGCGCCATTCCAACAGCTGTCCACAGGAGTATCAAAGGAATTGCAATGCAGTTCATCAGCAGAATATGGGCATAGGGTGTCACTTTTTTGTTTAACCGCTTTTTAGATAAATTGGATAGGTGCATGTTAGCCATTAAATACCATTAAAATTTAAAACAATCGCAGCATTGGTGCCCCCGAAACCAAATGAATTTGAAATGGCAAAGTCTATCTGGGCTTGCCTTGCGGTATGAATGACATTAATTTGAGGACAGTTGTCACTTAAGCTTGAAAAATTAATATTTGGTGCTATGAATTTATTTTGCGCCATAAGAATCGTATAGACCACTTCGCTGGCACCAGACATCCAGCATTCATGTCCTGTCATGGATTTTGTGGATGAAACAGGTGTGGCCGGGCCAAATACTTTGTTGATGGCAATGGCTTCAGCAAGATCTCCTGTTGGGGTTGATGTCGCATGAGCACTGATATAGTCTATCTTTTGAGGTGATATGCCTGCATCTCCCAGAGCATTTTCCATGGCTTTTGCAGATGCTTTTGCATTTGGTTCTGAAAGATTTTTATCAATACCGGATGAGAACCCGTACCCGTCTATTATGCAGTAAATATTGGCGCCACGTGAAAGGGCGTGATCAAGATCCTCTATGATAATGGAGGCAGCGCCCCCGCCCGGGACAAGTCCGTTTCGTTCTTTGTCAAAAGGTCTTGAGGCCTTCCCGGGTTCATCTGTCCTTGATGAAAAGGCATTCAGAGAATCAAAGCTGGCCATTGACATCCAGTTTGTTTCCTGGGCGCCCCCGGCGATGATAATATCCTGCAGTCCGCTTCTGATCAACATTAATGCCTGACCAATGACATGGGCGCCGCTTGCGCAAGCAGCACTGATCGTCCAGTTTGCGCCACGGGTTTTAAAGTGGGAGGCAAGATTCATGGTGATTGTTGAGTTCATGGCTCTGAAGACATAGCCGGAACCAATATAATGGGTTTCGTTATATTTTTTTGCAATGTCAACAGATTCAACACCGGCTTTAATGGTGCTGTCATTGCCGAAGATAATGCCGCATCTGTCGCTTTGAATCAATTCCCGTGAAAGCCTGGAATCTTTTACTGCGTCAGTTGCCGCGGCAAAGGAGAAAAGTGCCGGCTCACACATGGTCCTTAAAGCTTTTTTGGTGAGGCCATAGTTTTTCGGTGAAAATCCATTTATTTTTGATGTCAAAGGAGATTTAAACCCCAGATTTTTTCTTTGCTCGTCATAAACAATTCCGGACCGGCCATTTTTCAAGGCAGATGCAACCGATTCCACATCATTGCCCAGGCATGAAATAATGCCGATTCCGGTTATTGCAGCTTTATTTAGTCTGTTTTTTTTCATTGCACCCTATACTTAAAGAAAGCATGAATGAATATCAAGTGCATTTGTTTAAATCCGCCGAGATGTATCACAGAATCCCGCCATTAATACCAATCACCTGGCCTGTAATATATCCTGCATCTTTTGAACATAAAAAAAGAACAGTGGCGGCAACTTCTTCGGGCTTACCAAGTCTGCCGGCCGGGATTGTTTTTGCCAGTTCCTCTAAGGGCAGACCGTCAACCATTTCGGTTTCTATAAAACCCGGTGCAACGGCATTTACCGTAATGTTGCGTTTTGCAATCTCCCGGGCAAGTGCTTTGGTTGCCCCGATAAGACCGGCTTTTGATGCTGAGTAATTCACTTGCCCTGCCTGGCCGATCTGGCCTGATGTTGAAGAGATGTTGATGATTCTTCCAAACCGTTTTGGCAGCATATTTTTAACAATAAGTCGCGTTACATTAAAAAAACCGGTCAGATTTGTATCCAGAACGTTTTGCCAATTGCCTTTTTTCATCCAGACCATGAGCATGTCATCCCTGATTCCGGCATTGTTTACCAGAATATCTATTTTACCCTTTTCTTTTATGATTTTTTCAATGGCTTTTTCAGATGCCTCCTGGCTGCGGACATCAAACTGAAGAAGCGCCCCGTCTCCTCCGTTGCTGATAATATCTTCAAGCACGGCGGCAGCTTTTTTTTGGTTTGAATTGAAATTTAAATATACAAACCGTCCGGATCGGGCAAGCGCTTTGGCTATCGCTTTTCCAATCCCTCTGCTGGCCCCTGTTACCAGAGCGATTTGAACCGTGTCGGTTTTTGTTTCAGGCATGTTTTCTCCTTTATCCTTCAAAATTATTAAACCTGCAGTTTATTTTCTTTTTTTAAAACCAGTGTCGCATTTATTCCCCCAAACGCAAAGTTGCTTGTCATGACAGTGTTAACAGGTGTATCCATCTTTTTTTGCACATGAAAAATCCCGTCACACTCAGGATCAATGGTTTCAAGATTCAGGGTGGGAATTATGACATTGTGTTCCATCATCAACAGACAGAAAATTGCCTCCATAACTCCGCTTGCGGCTAAGGTGTGGCCTGTAAATCCCTTGGTCGCACTGACAGGAACGGCATCATTGCAAAGCTGTCTGATCGCCCGTGATTCGGCAATATCCCCAAGTTTTGTACCTGTGGCATGGGCATTGATATAATCGATTTCATTAATAGAGCATTCGGCTGATGCCAAGGCACCTTTCATACATCTGAGCATCCCTTCGGTCCGGGGCGAAGTCATGTGTTCCCCATCGCAGCAGGTGTTGTAACCAATGATTTCTCCGAAAATTTTTGCGCCTCTTTCTTTTGCATGCACATATTCTTCTAAAATGACGGTGCCGGCACCTTCGCTGACAACCAGGCCGTCCCTGGCAATGTCAAACGGCCTTGGCGTTATTGAAGGAGAGTTTCCAAATTTTTTTGACGCTGCATGAAGCACTTCAAACACCCCGGCAGTTGAATGATGTAATTCATCGGCCCCGCCGCAGATCATGATTTTTTGATATCCGTTTTTAATGATTTCAAATCCTTCTCCGATGGCCTGGGTGCTGGTTGCACAGGCACAGCAGGGGGAAAGGACCCGGCCTTTTGTTTTCAGCATGGCAGCCACATTGGCAGCAACGGAATGGCTCATGATTTTCATAAAAGTGGTGCCTTCCAGCATGGAAATCCCACCCGTTCTTAAGAAATCATTGAATGTTTTTTCAATGATCTTTCCCGAGCCTGTTGTTGAACCCATTGCCACACCGGTATCAGAAGATGAAATTGTTTTTCCATCAAGGACGGACTCGGCAATGGCATCCAGGGCTGACAGTGCAGCCATAATCGCCATTGAACCCATTGTTCTTCTGTCTTTGCGGTGAATTCGCTTTTCATCATATCCGCCGCAGGAGCCTGCAATATGAACCGTTAAATCCTTGATCCCTTCCCAGGATTTGATGGGCTTAATGCCGGACCGGTTGTTTAAAAGCGAATTGAATACATCCTGTTTTGTGTTTCCAATGGGTGAAATAATCCCCATACCTGTAATGACGACTCTTTTCATTTTTTTTGCACTATTTTATCTGTTAAATATTCTTTGCCTAACAGCATCTGACATAGATTAACACTGGAGACAATGGAACCATGGATACCGTTAAATCCAATGCTTTGTCCTGTTAAAAACAAGTTTTTTACCTTGGTTGCAGGAAGGAACGACCCTTCAAGAAAGTGTTGCGCAGTTTTTTTAATCCCATAGGCACTGCCGTTTTTTGTCAGGGTATATCTCTGGAAGGTGACAGGTGAATAGGTGTCGGCAACTTCAATATTTTCACGAAGATCAGGAAAGACCTGTTCTATATGATGTAATATTTTTTCGGCAATTTTATTTTTTGCGGTTTGATAGGTGGCAGTTTTCGATTCTTTGTAATACTTGTTTAAAAGGGCTGTCTCCTTACTGCCTATTCCGGTAAGGGCTGTAACGGCAACCGTTTGGTCAGATGTGTCTGATCTGTTTACCTCCGGCAATGCACTCAGATAAACCATTCCCAAAGAATCCTCCTTAAGGATGTTCTCTCTGTTAAATTGATCGTTTACATCCCATGAGTCATAAATATATACGTCATTTTTTTCAAGCGGACAGGTGGCTTTTTTCCATTTTAATGCCACGCCAAATGATCCAGGTGTATTGTCCTGGTTTAACCTTTTTCGAAAAACCGGCCTGAATAATTCAGGGGGGCAGATATCAAGAATTAAACAAGGATGTCCGGAGAAGATCACTTTTTTTGAAAGCAGGACTTCATTGTTGTTTAATATAACCCCTGTTGCAGTCCTGTCTTTTATCATTATTGTTTTAACACAAGAATTCACAGACACTTCTCCGCCGTTGGA
Source organism: Pseudomonadota bacterium (assembly GCA_018821715.1). GTDB lineage: Bacteria > Desulfobacterota > Desulfobacteria > Desulfobacterales > Desulfobacteraceae > Desulfobacula. The sequence continues at coordinate 47,223 of JAHJLN010000056.1, forward strand.
TTTAAAGATGTTGGCAAGGGTATCGGAAAAAGGTGTGTTTGTCTCATTGATTCTAAAACTGGAGTTTAAATATGAATCCGATATGATAAAATGCGTCAGCAGCGGGCATTCCAGGCTTGAAATACCATACAACGGGCTGTTGGCGGTCAGAAGGCTTTTCAGCCGACCTGAAATACCAATAGCGTCAAGATATTTTTCAAGCGGCAGTGTGTATTGCAAAGACAGATCTTTTTGAGGGGTTATGCTTGGATCGTACATGCCGATGTTGGAGATGACATGTTTTAAATCGGAAAAATAAGTTGAGATGCTTTTTTCCTGGTCTGGAAAGGATTCAATCAACCGGTGTTGATAAGTGTCATGCCCCATGGGAATATCATAAGTCTTTCCCGGAAAATATACTTTTTCAAAACAGTTGTCATCAAGTTTTACAAAGTCAAGCCGGTCCATAAGTCCCAGGTATTTTAAATAATACCATAATGGCTGGCCCTGGTCTAAAGAGCCCAGCCGGTGCACACCTGTTGGAAACAGTTTTCCTTTTCTTGAATAGGTCTGTGTCATCCCGCCTGCAACACTGTGCTGTTCAACAATAAGAATCCGTTCGCCTTCCATTGCAAGGATGATACCGGCTGCCATGCCGCTGATCCCTGATCCGATAACAATGGTATCATATAAATGATTATTCAATAAACCGCCTCTTATCATCCGGGGTAACATATTTTTGTGCAAATGATGGTATGAGCATTAACGCCAGGATCAGACTTGTTATCATTCCGGTCAGTCCGGCAACGCCGATTGAAAATAACGCTGCATGGTTTGCAAGAGCAAGACAGGCGAAAGCGCCGGTGGTTGTCATGGCACAAATAATAACAGCACCGGCAGTGACATTGCTCTCATTATCAGTTTTAAAAAGTTCATGATTCATTAGAAAAATACTGAAATCCACGCCAACACCAAAAACAAAAATGATAAAAATCATACTGATCAGATTAATGGGAATATTCATCAGCCCTAGAAGGCCTGCAGTGATGAAAGCACTTAAAAAAACCGGGCAAATGGTTATCAGCACAATTTTCAGGTTTCTAAAAAACAGGGAAAGAACCACTATCATTGATACAGCGGCAAAAATAAAAAGCCGTTTGAATTCACTTGAAACATGGGTCGTCATTTTTTTAATAAAATATTTCTTATCAAGAAACATTGAGCCATCGATCTCTGATTTTATTTTTTTAATAATGTCAGGGATGACCGATTTGTTCTTTATATTTAAAGTCGTCAGAATGAGCACATCGGTTTCATGAACGACTATCTTTGAGTCGATCAGCTTTTTAAGCGCCGTGTTGTCAAAGTCATTAATGGAGAAAAAGGGTCTGTCTTGTTTGAGACTGTTGAAAAAAGGGGTAAAGGTTTCATTTTTAAATCCTGTTTCAATAGAGGCATGCCTGAACATCTGTTCAAGGCTTTTGATTCTTTTTTCGGTCATAATACTTTTAAAATTTTTATAATTATCATCTCTCTTTTTAGAGGATGGAAGAATGTCGGACAAAGAGGCAACCTGGTCAATTAAATGATTTGCCTGCATCGTCTTTAACACCTCAAAAAGCGCATCATTTTTTTGTAAAGCCGTTTCCAGGGTGCCGGCCTTCACCAGTACCAAGGCCGGGGAAAAGCCTCCCCATGTTTCAAGAAAGCTGTCCATATCATTTTTTGTGGTTAATTGCAGATGGTTCAGTTTGGAAATATCCCCTTCAAACCGGAAGTCCCTGATGCCAACCATACTGATAATAAAAAGGGTCATTCCGGCAAAGATAATGACCTTGAGATGGTTCTGTCTGAAAGCCATTAACCTGTCACAGATTCCTACCAGTAATATAAAGGGGCCTCTTTTTTTTGTTACAGGCGGCGGGATAAAAAATTTTAACAGGAACACGGCGAAAAAAGCAGCGCCAAAAATTCCCAGGATGGCAAAAAGTCCCATTTGCTGCTGTCCCGGGAGCGAAGAGAATAAGAGGCAGCTAAATGCGATCATGGTTGTACATGCCCCGGCCCAGATGGGAAGTTTCAACTTTTTTATGATCATTTCAGGCTTCTGGTTCCCGGAATGATCAACACTGAAAAGAATATGAATTCCGAAATCAACGGTTATGCCGAGAAGAACCGTTCCGCATCCCAGAGCAATCGCCGATACTTCATTGCTGGTTAATGAGATGACTGCCGAAGCAAAGGAAAGGCTTATAAGGGTTGGAAGAAAAATTAAAATCACATGGACAAATCTTCTGAAAAACACGATTCCAATGATAAGGATCCCTGCGCTCAAAACAGATACGGCACGTTTAACATCCTGTTGAATTGTTTTTGAATTATCCAGGGTTGCAGCATGGCTTCCTGTAAATCGGACATGAACCCTGTTTTTATATTTTTTTGTTATTCGGTCCCTTGTGTCATTGAGAAATCCCATCATTTGAGCACTCTTTTGGGTATCCAGTGCTGAAAAGTTCGGGGTTGCCATCATCAGTAAATGGGTTCCATTTTTGCTGTATATTCTTGAACCCTTGATCTGGCTCCCAAAAGTTTCTTTTTTAAAAACATTGAGTTTGGAAAGGATGATTTCATTCATCCTAAGCGGGTCATTGATCAAGGCCTCCGCCATAAACATACCTGACGGGCTTAAAAGCTTTCGTTTGATTTGAATTAATTCTTCTTGAATCTGTTCCGGGTTCAACCGGGATTCAAGGGTGGTCAAATCGCTTTTATCCAGCAAAGACAACCTGTTCGCACTCACCAGGTTTAAAAGATTGACAAAGCTGTCATTGGGAAATTTATAAACAATACCTGAAAAATACGGGGAGGTGTTGATGTCATCAAAAAAATTGTCTGCAACCTGTTCAAACAGTTTTGTATCGGCCTGCAGGTTTTCAATATCAATATAAAGCGTTTCAGTTGCCGGGATATGATGAATAATAAACTTAAAATCTTTTACCATGGGGTCTGAATTTGGAAGCATTGATGTGATTTTTTCATCCAGGCTTAAGGTCAGCGTAAAAAACAGGCACACAATGAAAAAAATACCGGTGCCCATGAAAATAAGTTTGTTTTTACCCCAATAGTTCATATTCTTGAAAATACCAATGCTGAATTATTGCCGCCAAAAGCAACGGATTGGGATATTGCTGCTGTGCAGGACAGGTTTTGAGTCTTTGCCACTGGTGAGCTTTTCAGTGTGTCATCCCTGTCTGAAAACCCAATGCTTGCCGGAATTTTTTCATTCATAAGGCTATGTATTGTAAATGCGGCCTCTATTGCACCGGCAGCACCCAATGTATGACCGGTATAGCCTTTGGTGGAAAAAAAGGGAATACCAGGTAATATTTCGGATAAGACCAGGTCTTCAACTTTGTCGTTATCCTTTGTTCCCGTGCCGTGGGCATTGATAAAACCGATGTCAGAGCTGTCCAGTCCGCTTTGGGCTATGGCATGTCTTAATGCTTTTTTAAGACCTTGGCCGTCAGGTTTTGGGGCTGTCAGGTGATAGGCATCACATGCTGAACCATATCCTGCGGCAAAACATTTGTGATGGGAAGGCATTGACGTCTTTTGGGATACCGGTTCAAGGATCAGGGCGGCAGCACCTTCACCAAGGTTCAGCCCGTTTCTTTTTTTATCAAATGGTTTGCATGGATCACTATCGGTTATCATCAGGGAAATGAAACCATTATAGGTTACCTTGCAAAGCTCATCCGTACCGCCTGCAATGACAAGATCACAAAGACCTGCCTGAAGCCATAAGATCCCGATACCAATGGCATCTGTTCCTGAAGCACAGGCATTGACAACCGTCTGGGCTGGTCCGCTAAGATTAAATTCTTTGACAATACAGGCAGAAGGATTGCTGTTTAAAAATCGTTTTACAGGGTCCATGCCAGGCGTTTTGCCCTGTTTGTAATCCATATAAAATTGATCATTGTTTAATGTACAGCCCACTGTTGTTCCCATGCAGACGCCGACACGCCTGTTTTTAAGATCACGGGGATCAATTGCTGCGTCCTCCAGGGCCTGGTACACTGCAGCAATTCCCAATTGTGCGGTTAATGTCAGGTCTTTATGGTTTAAGGAAACCTGTGAATCAAAAGTATCACAGACCTGGAAAACAGGATATTTAACCGGGTGATTTGTTAAAAACCGGTTGGTAAAGGTGGCGTTTCTTTGGCCGGCAAACATATGGTTCATGCTGTCATTAATATTTAGACCCAGTGCACTGATACAGCCTGTTCCTGAAACACTCACCCTGATATTTTGCGCATCTGTTTTTTGCAATAGGTCCCCATCCTTTGTTTTCGCCTGGTGTTTATTCTTTTTGATCAGCTTCCCACATATCATAGAAATTAAAAAACTGGTATGGATACTCTTGTATAAATATTTCCAGGGAGGTCACAAATTTTTTTACAAACGGCATATAAACTTCTTTTTTTTTCCCCAGTTTTGCCGGAAGATGGATGATGTTGGAGATGCTTAGTTGATAACTGTCCGGGCCGGATTTATGGGAATAGAGGATCACAACAGGTTTTTGTGCAATAGACGCGATCTTATAGGCACTGAAGGGGAACAAGGCATCCTTGCCGAGAAAATCAACTTTGACGGAAAGTTCTTTGTTCTTAAAAACTCTATCGCCCATGATGCAGAGGATTTCATCGTTTTTAAGCACATTGATCATTTCTATGGTACCGCCAAGGAATTGTTCAGGATCAATAATTTTAAAAATATTTTTGGCATTGCCATGTTCAAAATAATGTTTGTCAATATCCTGATCATTTCTGAGCATTAAAAGATTCACCGGTTTTTTAAGTTCGGAAAGGGCAGACATGACCACCTGCCAGCAGCCGGTATGGGACATCAGCAGAATAAATCCTGAATTCAGAGATTTGATTCTTTCAAGATCCGTAGGATTACTAAAGGAAATCCGGATGGATTCTTTTCCGGATATGCCGAGTATTGCCCGGTCGATCAGTGCTTTTCCCAAATGAAGAATCAGCAGGTATCGGTTGCATATCCTTTTGAAGATACCTGAGCCCGGAAATCGTTTTAACAGGTATGGATCGGTTTTTTTCCATATTGATGGGAAAAAAAGACAATAATACGCGACAATAAAGTATAAGAAGAAATAAGCCAGCCTTCGGCCGCCGAGTTTTACCATGAAATAGAAAAAGTTATGACCGAATTTTGACCCTATGCTCTTACTGTTCCATCTAATGTTGTCGTTATTGGGCATTGTCTTTGCTCAAAATTAATAGTGCCGTTGCAATTAAATATAGAATGATAAACGATAGAAAACTTAAAACAGGTGCAATGATTAAAGCGCCTAAAAACCATTCGAATACTCTTTGAAGACCTTGATTCCCTATGGTTTCAAATGAAATATCCGTTAAAAAGGTATTGTTATGGGTTAAAAAATATCCTGTTTCAATGCAAAGCGCCGGAACTATCGGCGGCATGCAGAACTGGCTCGTACCAATCGCAACCAGTTTGTTTAATTTGAAAAATCCGGTAATAAATAAAATAACAAGGGTATGAAGGGCAATAAGAGGTAAGGTTCCTAAAAAAATGCCGACTGAACCGGACAGGGCTATGTGAAAGGCAGACACATCATGTGCAAGAAAAAGCCGTATGGATTTTAAGGGGTTAAAGATTGAAAATTTATAGGGGCTTTTTTTTGTGATTTTTTTATGGGGTATCGGCAGAAAAGACCTGAGGGTAAGCCTTGTATTCAGTACTGTCAGTCTCATATTGTCTAAAAAAAAGTTAAAATGGGAGACCCTTTTTTTTGGCGGCGGATAGTAAACGGATATATCAATGTCGCAAATGGTAACTCCTGCCCAGGCAGCCTTAACAAGTACTTCAATTTCAAAAGAATAATGTTTTTGGGATAATTTCAGATTCTCAAATACAAATAAAGGATATGCTCTGAACCCGGACTGGGCGTCTTTTGTGGAAAGTCCTGTCTGAATCCTGAACCAGAAATTGGAAAATCCTCTCCCGAATTTTGATGCATAAGGAATAGTTAAAGAAGAAAAATCCCTTTTTCCTATGAACAGGGTTTCCGGGGCGGTGTGGATTGCCTCCTTGAATAAAATAAAGTCTTCCGGCTTGTGCTGAAGATCAGCATCTATGGTTACGATATGCGTCATGCCCTGTCTTGCCGCTTGCCTGGCAGCCGTCATGATGGCCGCGCCTTTCCCGTAATTGCCGTCATGGCGTATCACCTTGATATCAGCATCTTTAAAGTGATTTTCTTTTAAATCTGTACTGCCGTCATCAATAACAAGAACATTTTTATGAATTTTTTTACAGCGTTCAACGACATCAAGGACTGTTTTTCCATGATTATACACAGGTATTGCAATCAGTATTTTGGGTTGTGTGACCGTCATTTGCTAGGGTTACTTGGTGCTGTAATAAATAGACAGGTCATCGAAAAGCTGACTGGAAAAAAGGATCTTCCTGAATTTTACAAGGCTGTCATGGAATATTGTTGAATTATCATATACATCAAAGTCTTTGTTGAGAATGTCATAAATTTTTCGTGTGCCATATCCAAGCTTGTCAGTATTTTTAAAAGACAAGGCCTGTAAGTCAGCAAGGGTTTCAAGGGTGATGATATGTTTGGCATTGCTAACCAGTCTGAACGCTTTCCTGGCAGCGATTGTCCCCATACTGACGACATCCTGGTTTGTGGCATTACATGAAATGGAGTTCACGCTCATGGGATTTGCCAGGTTTCTGTTTTCTGCTGTAGAAGAGGTGGCAAGATATTGAGCGCCCATAAATCCCATTGTCAGCCCCGGTTCTCCCGGGATAAGATGCTCGGGAAGGCCTTCATTCAAGTTTTTATCAAGAAGCTTATTTGTTCTTCTTTCAGACAGGTTGCACAAGGTTGACATGGCAATACACAGAATATCCATGGCAAAGCTGACACTCTGTCCATGAAAATTGCCACCGTGCAGAATTTTTTTCTTTTCAGCAATGATAATTGGATTGTCATTTGTTGAGTTGGCTTCGGTTTCAATTGTTTTAACTGCATAGTCAAAAGCTTCTTTAACCGGCGCCAGTATTTGAGGCGTACATCTTATTGAATAAACATCCTGAACATTAATCGTGGTTTCAAAAACCGGTATATCACAATGGTTCTGATTTCTGATGCGGTCGTGGAGGTGTTCTCTTCTGGTGATGTTTTCAGTTCCTTCATATAATTTTTTAATCCTGTCGGAGATATCAATCTGGCCGGGATGGGGTTTGACTTTGTGAAGGTCTTCATCAAAGGCATCATCAATGCCGCCGAATATTTCAATTGCAAAAGCCGCATTGATACAGGCAATGTTTAAGAGCTTATTGGCACCGAATAATGTAAAAGCTGAGATGGCGGTCATTGCAGCCGTTCCGTTCATCAAAGCAAGGCCCTCTTTATAGCTTAGTTTTAAGGGGCTCAGTCCTGTTTTTTCAAGTGCTTGCTCAGCGGTTGTCAGTTGCCGTTTTAAATAAACCTTGCCCTTGCCGATAATCGCCAGAGACATGTGGGCCAGATGGATCAAGTCGCCGGATGCGCCAACACTTCCACATTCAGGAATATAGGGTGCCAGATCATTGTTAATCATATCCCTTATCAGTTCAAGCAGCCTTACCCGGACACCGGAATGGCCTTTTACAAGGGTATTTAAACGGACTGCAAGAATTCCAAGTGCAATATAGGGCAAGATAGGCGACCCAAGCCCTGCAGAATGACTGACAATAAGATTGTTCTGCAGTGTTTCAATGTCCCTGTCATTTATTATCTTATTGCACATGGGGCCAAAAGAGGTGTTTACGCCGTAAATAATTTTTTTTTGTTTAATGGACGCTTCGAGAAAATCCCTTGATTTTCTGCATTTTTCCAGGGCTCTATCGTCCAGTTCAACTCGTTTATCTCCGATTCCAATGGCAACAATATCCTTGTAGCTAAGGTCATTGCCCGTAAGCACAATAACAGGTCTTTTATCCATATTTATTTTCGTTACCTTAACATGATTGCAAAAGGAAGACAGTTCTATCGTAAATCAAAAAAAGTCATCCTTTTTCGTTTTTTATCAAATTGATATACTTTTTTATCGGCTTTTTTCTTATCAATAAGTTTGATTTCAGGGACAACCCGGATTTTGGCCCTTAAGATGTCACTGATCCAGGTTTTGTCATTGTTTTCACTGCAAAGCGCAGCAAAGAGCAGAATGCGGTCAGTCCCATCTTTATTTTTTCTGACTTCAATATAGCCGTTATGAAATCTTTGATCTCCTTCAAGGCATGCCAGAATAGCATTCGGGAAAATGGTTGTTCCTTTGTATTTTAACATCTGGTTTTTTCTGCCGAGGATAGGTGCAATCCTTTTTGTGGTGCGTCCGCAAGAGCATTTTTCATTTATAAGGTATGAAATATCTCCTGTTTTAAACCGTATCAAAGGCATTCCCGTGACACCCAAGGGAGTGACGACAACCTCTCCTCTTTCTCCTTCTTTAACCGGGTGCCCATTATTATCAAGAATTTCCGTAATATTTAATTCCGGTCTTAAATGCCCCCCTCTTCTGGCAGAACATTCACAAAAGGTTGTCGCCATTTCAGATGAGGCATAGGTGGAATAAATTTTAGCGCCCCACATTTTTTCCAATTCGACGGCAATCGGAAGAAGATTTAAATGCTCATCTCTGGTGGGTTCCCCTATGGCAATCAGTTTTTTTACAAGGGTGGACCCAGGGGTTTCATTATTGTCAATGGCATGCTGCCCTATTTTATATATCAGGGAGGGAACACCGACAATAACCGTTGCATCTGCAAGCTTAATCAGTTCCCAGTGTTGCGCAGCACTGCCCGAACCGCTGCGCAATACTCTGGCTTTGAGTTTTACGCCGCCTAAAAAATAAGCAATACCGGCCATGAAACACCGGTCTATGGCCGCGCAGATGAGCAGTGTATCCTTGTCATCGATCCCTGCCATGTCAAAGGCGAGCTCTTCGTTATAAGCCAGCCTGGAAAGATCGCCGGATGTAAGCGAGATCATCGACGGTATGGGCCCTGAGGTCGCCGAAGTCAGGCAGACATCGACAATTTCCCTGTTATCAACACATAAAAAATATTTTGCTGGAATAAGATCGCTTTTTTCTGTCAGGGGAAGATGTTCTATGTCTGAAAGTTTTTTGATTTTTTTTAAATCAATATTTTTATTTTTGTACAGCTTCTTATAAAAAGGAGAGTTGTTCACTGTAAACTTAAGATGATGTAAAAAAAGTCTGGTTTGAATTTTTTCAATTTCATCGATTTCAGCAAATTGAAGGAATGCAAATTTTTTTGCTGAAAAATCAGTGATTACCGGAGAAGAAAAAAAAGATACCGTGTTTTTCATAACTACTTTTTATTGCAGCATACTAAGGCTGTTTTTGGCATGCCGTTGTAATTTCTGACTGGAACTTTTTTCAATTATTTCCATTAACGTCGGCCTGTATTCCGGCATCCCGGATGACGCCAGGGCTTTAATCATCCAGGCCAAAGCATCTGTATAATATCGACCCATTGATCCGGTTAATGGATATCCTTTCAACAGCTCGGCATTAATCACATCGAAAAGTTTTTTTTCAGAAAATTGAGTGTTGCAAATGAATTTTGCCGTATCTTTTTTAAGGGCGGTATTATTTGATTGGAATATATTAATGTATTTATTTATTTCGGGCGAAAGGCTTGAATCACCGCCTGGAGATTCGCTCAGTAATTTGTTTCTTTCTGCATAGTCCCATAATGAGACCAGGCTTTGTCTTGCATATTTTTTAAGTTTGCTGCTGGGCGCGGTTTGACTGATTTTTTCAAGTGTGGGGGCATAATCTCCTGAACCGGATACGGCCAGAGCTTTGCACAGCCATGACATTTCATCAACATGGCCACTGTTCAGGCTTTTGATATTGTATCCATTTAATAATTTTTCATTTATAACGTTATAGAGCCTTGGATCAGTAAGGCGTGATTTTGCGATCATTCCTGCAGCAGTAACCCTTGTCTTTGATGACTCAGAATTAAGCATTTCAATATATTTATCTATTTCTTCAGAGCTATCCGAACTTGCTGATGCCAGAAAGCCATTTGAAAAAAGGATGATTGAGCAAAAGATAAATAATATAATGATTTGACTGTTTTTTTTCATGTTCCTCTCCTTTATTTGCTGAATTTTTGTTCAGGGTAATTTTTACTATCTTTTAACAAAAATAAAAATGAGCTTAGCTTTCATCACGGATTCCATTTCCTAAAAATTGAGTCTATTATCTAACACTTGATACCTTTCCTGCTGTATCAAAAATAACAGCTTTGGTTTTAAAACGAGTGGTCCAGTAGATCCATTCTTTCTCATTTAAAGACGGGGTCATGTGGGCTGAAGGATAGCCCAATGCGGTCATTACCCCTTGCTTTGACATGCCTTTGAGGGCCTTTCCCTGTTCCACGCCTTGTAAATCCAGCGGGGAGAGCCCTTCAAGGGAAATCTTAGTGGTGGAAAACAGGGTGTTGATATATTCTTCTTTGTCCATGGCCATGTGTTTAGAGCTGAATGTGAATTTAATTTCCTGTCCTGTATCCATTCTCTTTATAATAAACCCTTTGCGCCAGGGTAGAATATTGATCTGCGTATTAGGAGAAAGAATCCTGTGGCCTGCAAAGGGGCCTGTCCAGTTG
>JAHJLN010000057.1 GCA_018821715.1 Pseudomonadota bacterium
CCTGGATTTCAGTGACCGCACCTTTGATTTGATCCTGGATTTCCTGGATATTTTTGGCAATATCTTCAGTGGCACCGGCTGTCTGGCCGGCCAATTCCTTGATTTCATTTGCAACAACGGCAAACCCCTTGCCGGCTTCTCCGGCCCGTGCCGCTTCAATGGTGGCATTCAAGGCAAGAAGGTTGGTCTGGGAGGAAATACTGTTGATGGTATCGGTAACCTTATTGATTTCTTCAGCTGCCCGGCCCAGTTCGCTGACTCTTTTGGATGTCTGATGTGCCTTTTCCACGGCTTTGTTGGTAATTTCCCTGGTATGGGTTGAGTTTTGTGAGACCTTTTCTATGTTTTGGCTCATATCATTGGTCCCATTGGCAACAATCTCAACGTTTGTACTTGCCTGCTCCATGGCAGCAGCAACAGAATCCATATTAACGCTCATTTCTTCTGCAGCAGCCGCAACCGTATTCATCTTTGAAACGGTTATTTCAGATCCTTTGCTCATTTTATCGGAGATCTGGTTTAATTCACCGGAAGCTGAGCTCAGGGTGTCGACACCTGAATTTAAGTCGGCAATCATCTGGGCCAGGCCTTTGACCATTTCATTCATGGAATCAACCGTGTCTCTGATGGCATCTTTGGCGTCATAGGTAAAGGTATAATTAAAGTTGCCTTTTGCCACTTCTTTTGCCAAGTTTGCCATACCATTCATGTTTTTCATCAACTGCCGGTTCATAAACCCGATGATCAGCGCACCGATAATTAACGCCAGGATACCGCTGATGCCCACGCTGGTGATAATCTGTTTATTTACACCCGTCAAAAGTTCCCCTTGGGATACTGCCACGGTAAAGTAAAGATCCCATGGTTTGAAGTAGTTTACATGGGCGTAATAGGTTTGTTTATCATGCCCATAGATGAAAGATCCGGAGTTGCCTTTAATCATGTCCTTTCCGTTTTCAAAATCCTGGACCTTTAATGAGAGGTAATCCTTGTTCGGGTGGATAAGAATTTTGCCGTCTGAATTATTGACAAAAGAGAACCCGTATCCGCCGACATTCACTTTTTTAATAAGCCCGACAAGATCCGGGGTCAAAATTTTACTGGTAACAGAGTATGCACCGGCAATTTTGTCTTCAAGTGTTTCCTTGAACGGCTGAAGATGCTGCATGGAAATTTCTGCTCCGTTCCTTGTAAGGAACATATAGGGTTTGCCGGCCATTATGGTTTTGTAGACATCGGTTCCGGAAGTATAGTATTCTCCGATCGGTCTGGAACCATCTTTGTTTTTAAGGCTGCTGGACACTTTGATGAGCTTATTCTCATGGACCTGGTAGACAGCAATGTCAGAGGTGCTGAATTGGCCGACCTTATCAACCGTCACATAATTGGCAGTGGCAAATTCAAGGCCGAAAATTACTTTTGGGAGGGTAACGGTTTCTTTTTTTCCGGAATTGATGTCATGAATGTCCATATCAACGGTTCTTGAATTGACAATCATAATTTTTCCGGCACTCAGACTTTCAGCGATCAAGGCACCCATATCTGAATCAATTTTTTCTTTTTGGAGGTTGTATTTAAGCTGAATGGTTTTTAACAGAACCTCTGATACGTTTTGAATGCTGGTCTGTCCTTTGGAGAGAAAAGAACTTTTACTCTGAAAAAAATTAACAAACGCAATGATCAGGATGGTAAGGATAATGATGCCAAAGGAACCGATATAAAGTTTTTTGTCAAATCCGATACTCGCCATTTTTTTCTCCTCATAAAAACATGTAATCCATTGACCGTTGCAATACAGCAGCAAGGTAAGCCGAAACACACACCTTTAAAAATGGCTATGGTTTGAAATCAGGATTATTACCTAGTAGCCAAGGGTAACTTAATCTTGAAATTTAATTATTACAAGAAAAAAAATACAATAAGGCTATATTGTAGCACGAACCTCTATGTTACGGTTGGCCAGATAGGTTTTTACATTCAGTATCGGCACCTCTTTTCTATGAAAGATGCCTGCGGCCAGGGCAGCTTCAGCGGATGTGTTTTCAAACACCTGGGCAAAATGTTCTTCACAGCCTGCCCCGCTTGAGGCAATCACAGGGATGGAGACCGCATTTTTCACTGCATTGATTAATTCAAGATCAAATCCTGAGTTTGTTCCGTCTTTGTCAATGCAATTGAGAAGAATTTCCCCGGCACCAAGATCCTGGCAGGCTTTGGCCAATGCAACCGCATCCAGGTTTCTTGTTGTCCTGCCGCCCTGGACCGTGCATTGATACCAGCAGTAAGCTTCATCGTTAGGTCCTGGAAACCGGGTTTTGATGACATGGTGTTCTTTTGCATCCTCAGGAGAAGTCACATACACCCTTTTGGGATCAATTGAAATCACAACCGCCTGATTTCCATAGACTTTAGAGATTTGCTCGATGGAACTTGTCCCTGTTTTTTTTCCTGTCTGCAAGTACAGTTCAGCAATATAGACGGCATCACTGCCGATGGAAACCTTGTCAGCACCGGATCTGAAATACTGGGAGGCCACATCAAGGGCAGTATATGTTTTACCGTTGCTGTCGGTATAATCCCTGATTCCGCCGCCAATGGTCAGCGGCACAAAAACATTTTGACTGGTTTTTTCAAGGACGTCTATCATGGGTAGGTCTTTTAACGGAAAATCCCTGAAGCCTGTGATATTTAAAAAAGTGATTTCATCGGCACCCTCTTCATAATATCGTTTGGCAAGCTCCACGGGTTTGCCCAGATTCCTGACATTCCCTTTTTGTCTCACATCATACTGGTCTCCCTTGGTCACCACAAGATCACCCTGGTCATTGGCCCTTACATCCAGGCAGGCAATGATTCTTTTTGAAAGCCCTTTCCCTTTGATATCAATCGCTTTTTTGGCGCTTAAGTCCTTTTGATAAATAAAATTTTCCAAGAGTTTTATCCCGGCAGTTCCGCTTTTTTCCGGATGAAACTGGGTCCCGATAATATTGCCTTTTTGAACACTGCTCACAAACTCATACTCATAATTTGTGGTGGTTAAAACAACAGATTCATCCTCAGGTACAATATGATAGGAGTGCACAAAATAAAATTTTGTATCCAGGGGAACACCGGTAAAAACAGGTGATTCTTTTTTCAGGTTCACCCCGTTCCATCCAATATGCGGAACAGCAAGCCGGGTTGTAAATCGTTTGACCCTGCCCTTGAAAACCCCAAGGCTTTCATTGCCTGAAAAATCTTCTTCACTTCCCTCAAAAAGTGCCTGCATGCCAAGGCAGATACCAAAGAAAGGCCGGTCGGCTTTAAGATATTCCTGCAGGGGAAGAATATAGTTTTTTTCATTGAGGATTCTGATCATGCTTTCATAATTTCCCACACCGGGAAATAACAGTTTTTCAGCATCCAGAATATCAGACGGTCGGGTAACCGGTTTAATCGTTTGGCCCAGTTTTTCAACGGCATTAACCACACTTCGAACATTGCCGGCCCCATAATCAAGCAAGGTAATTATCATAGTTCTTTATCCTTCAGATTCCATTTTTCTATTTAATTAGATTTATCGGATCAACAAACTTGAATTTTCACTGCAAGCCATATCCTGCTCAAATTCTTTTATAAACTTTATGATCTTATCAATCGTTATCTTTTTTACCCCCATGGCGGTACAGATTTTATCATCCAACTCGGTTTTTAGAAAGATTTTTATCCTGTCGGTTTTGGTCATCATGGATAAAGCAGTGCCGCCATTGCCTAAATAATCCTTTTCAAGGACATCAAATGCCTGGGTAAAGTTATACTTGAAATATTCAAGGAATGTATCAGATCCGATGCCATCGCGGCACTCTGCAAAAACGACCAGGCTGCCATTGTTTTTTACAAGCATGGCTGCATTATTGATGGCCTTATGGGCCTGGATAAAATTAATGTCTTTTGGAAATCCGCCACAGGAAGCAACCACAAGCTCATACTGCTTTTTGACCCCCTCTTTATAAAAGAAATCAAGGGTTTTGCACGCAGATAAAAATTCATTGTATGTATTATTAACAAGCAGCCGGCAGACCTTTCCTTTTGAATCCATAATGCCGTGGATGGCAACTCTTTGAGTCTCAAGTCCATCATCAATGTGCTTTAAATCCTGGGCCAGGGGATTGTTTTCAAGGCTTCCGGGTTGACAACCCAGCGCAAGGCTTTTGAGGTTTTTATCAAGAAAGAGTTCATGGTTTTGATAAATATCAGGTTGATACCCCAATCCAGGGAACAACAGTTTCCGGCCACCGCCATATCCTGCAAAATAGTGATGGGAAAGCGCGCCAAAGGTGATGATCAGATCTTTTTCAAGGATATCCTTTCTCAGGTGAATCCTTGTGCCGGCCGGGGTTTTACCACGATAGGTGAAACAGCTTTTATCAGTGCTGTCATGATGAATAAATTCATAGTTTCGATAGACGTTGCCATAGGCATGAAAGCAGTCTTCATCGCTTTGTCTTGCATGGGTGCCATAGGCGATAAAAAATTGAATCTGCCGGTTTTCCATGCCTTTTTTATGGAGAACATCCAGAAGCCACGGCAGATATGTTTTGTAACCGCAAAGCCTTGTTTTATCCGCTACGACAATGGCAATTCCGGCATCATCGGGTAATTGTTTGGGCAATGCTGCCAGAAAATCAGCAGCAAACTTTTTTATATCTATGGAAAAGGCAGGTTCCTGGATTTTCAAAATTTCTGCTGTTTCAGGCAATTCAAACGGATAAATGGTTTTCCCATATTTAAATTCAATTTTTTTGAGCATAAATCCCCTGTAAGTTGTCCTTGAAGCAAAGCGCTTGAAACCCTGATGTTTCAAGCCGTTTCATGGTATTTTTAATAAATGTATCCTGGGTTTTGATTTTTTTTGGGCTGCCGGTATAGTGAAATAATTTTGAACGAGGTGCCATGACCCTGAAAAGCTCAGCATAAAATTTCTTCCCATAAAGATCTCCAAAAGCCTTAGTGAAACGCGGCGGATCATGAATCACGCTGTTAAACAGGCAGGGTTCAAAATTGTCAATTTCATGGACAATATCGCCATGGATCAGCTCCAGTCTGTTATCAGCCAAGGATGCAAGCCATGGGTTTAAATTGCGGAGGGTGATCACGGCTTGACTTGTTTCAAAAGATATCACTTTCTGGGCCCCGGCTTTCAGTGCAAAGAGTGCTGAATATCCAAGGCCGCCGCAGGTATCAAGAACCAGATCATTTGCCTTCACCACCAGTTGGGTTTTTAAACGGGCATCGGTTAAGGGGTCTATCTGTTTTGTCCGGTGCATCTTGATTCCGTCGATTTCAAGGATGGGTGCGCCGGCAGTGGGAACCAGCTTGTAATAGCCGTTGCTTCGAACTTCAACCGGTGCCAGTGTATTGTTTTGAAAGATAAAAAGTTTATTTTTAAATGAAGATATGGACACAAGTCTTTCTGCATCCATAACCGTATTTGTATCCAGTATCAGTCGGTCTTGTTCAAGTTGCCATTCTCTTTTTGACAGGTTCAGGTCCAGGGACAAAAAAATGCTTTTTTCACCCTTCCTGATCGCCTCAAGAATTTTTGTAACAACATCAAAATAAAAATAATAAGCAGTGGTCGTCATGGGTTAAAAAACAAACAGCTTCTGGAATTGTCCGACAAAACCAGAAGCCATCCTTTATTTTAAAGGTGAATCGTTTCTCTTAATCAGTCATCATCAATGGGGTTAATACCATTTTGAGCTTCCAGGGTCCTGACCCGTTTTTCCAATTGGAGCAAATAGGTTTCCATCTGCTCAAGGTATTGAGCAAAGGTGTATGTTATGCCCATTTCAAGGGTTTTTGCTTCAAGCCTCAAATTAAGTTCTTCCCGGCTTTCTGTGGATCTTTCTTCAAGGGTCGGCATGGATTACCTCCTAAGTTTAATCTCCTGTATTCCAAACAAAAACCAAAAGAAAAATCAAGTAAAATATTTAATAAGGCCTTGATATTTAAAAGTCAATACTGCCCGGGGTTCTTGGAAAGGGTATGACATCCCTGATATTGCTGATGCCGGTAATCATCATTAAAAATCTCTCAAAACCCATGCCAAAGCCTGAATGCGGGGCTGAACCAAATTTTCTGGAATCCAGATACCACCAGTAATTTTCCATGGGCAGGTTCATATCCCTCATTCTTTGTTCCAGTACTAAAAGGCGCTCTTCTCTCTGGCTGCCCCCAATGAGCTCGCCGATTCCCGGGACCAGAAGATCCACGGCTGCGACCGTTTTTCCATCATCATTCATTCGCATGTAAAAGGGTTTGATTTCTTTGGGGTAATCGGTAAGAAAAACCGGCTTTTTAAAATGCTCCTCAGCCAGGTAGCGTTCATGTTCCGACTGCAGGTCGGTTCCATATTCAACCTTAAATTCAAATGCTGTTTTGGATTTTTCCAGAATATCAATGGCTTCTGTATAGGAAACCCTGGCAAACTCAGTGTTCAAAAGGGTGTCAATCCGTTTTGACAGGGATTTATCCACAAAATTACAGAACAGTGCCATGTCTTCAGGGCATTCATCCATGGCATGCCGGGTCAAATACTTTACCAGCTCTTCGCCATGATCCATGTTTTCCTTTAAATCACAGAAGGCCATTTCCGGTTCCAGCATCCAGAATTCCGCCACATGGCGGCTGGTATTGGAATTTTCCGCCCTGAAGGTCGGCCCAAAGCTATAGACATCCCCAAGGGCCAGGGCAAACATTTCAGCTGACAACTGGCCGGAAACCGTTAAATTGGATTCCTGGCCGAAAAAATCCTTTTTAAAATCCATTTGACCGGCCTTTTTCACCAGTTCAGGGTCAAGGCTGGTTACCCTGAACATCTCTCCTGCCCCTTCACAGTCAGACCCGGTTATCAGAGGGGTTGTCAAATATCTGAATCCCTTTTCCCTGTAGAACTTATGGATGGCAAAGGCCATTTCCGATCTGAGTCTGAAGGCAGCCCCATATTTGTTTGTCCGGGGTCTAAGATGGGCAATGGTTCTTAAAAATTCATCTGAATGCCTTTTTTTCTGAAGGGGATAGGATTCCGGTGCAATGTTTAGAATCTCAACAGCAATGGCCTGGATTTCCCATTTCTGGCCTTTTCCAGGAGATTCCACAACTTTTCCAAGAACACACACCGAGGAGCCGGTGGTAATGGTCTGAATTTGCTGGTAATTTTTCAGATCATTATTTGCAACCACCTGGATGTTTTTCAGGCATGACCCATCGTTGATTTCCATGAATAAAAATTCTTTTGAATCCCGTTTGGTCCTTACCCATCCTTTGATCAAAGCTTCTTGTGGAGGCGTATCAATATTGAGCAGTACGTTGATTTTTGTTCTTTTCATTGCTTTATCCTGCAAAAAATAATATATTAAAAAATTTGATTATACCCAATTACGTAAAGATTATTTTTTAGAAAATTCACTATCATGCATAAACAAAATTATCAAGACCTCCTTGCATTGGTTCAGACACCGACTCAGTATTTAGGGAATGAAATCAATGCGGTAAAAAAAGATCCGCAACAGGTTAAAATGACATTTGCCCTGGTCTTTCCGGATCTGTATGAGATCGGCACCTCCCATTTCGGACTCCAGATTCTTTACTCCATTTTAAACAGCCATGCCAATATTGCCGCAGAGCGGTTTTTTACGCCGGCCCCGGATATGGAAGCCTATCTTGGTGAAAAAAACATTCCCTGTTTGTCCATGGAATCCCAAAAAGAACTGAAAAGCTTTGATATCATAGGAATAAGCCTTCTTTATGAACTCAATTTCACCAATATTCTAACCCTGTTGAGCCTGTCGCAAATCCCGTTTTATGCCGATCAAAGGGAGGATATTTTCCCCCTGATTATCGGCGGTGGACCCTGCGCATTTAATCCCGAACCCCTGGCTGACTTTTTTGATGCTTTTGTGATCGGGGATGGAGAAGAAACAGCTGTTCAGATTTCACATCAGGTGATTGAGTTTAAAAAACAGGGGGATGGGAAAAAGAAAACCCTGCTCAGGCTGTTATCAAAGATCGACGGCGTTTACGTGCCCTCATTTTTTGAACCGGAATATGATGAATATGGAATCCAGACCCTGACCCCTGTATTTGAAGATTATAAAAAAGTAAAACGGGCTTTTTTACCAGACCTTACCAGGGACAGTTTCCCCACATCTCCGATTATTCCCTTTGCCAAACCGGTCCATGACCGGCTCAGGCTTGAGATCGCCAGAGGCTGTTCAAGGGGATGCAGGTTCTGCCAGGCCGGCATGATATACCGGCCGGTCAGGGAACGGTCTTTAAAGGATTTGATTAAGATTACCCGGACGTCTTTAAAAACAACCGGATATTCAGACATCTCTCTTTTGTCCCTGAGTACCGGGGACTATTCAAATCTGACACAATTAATAGAGCAGCTCCTTAATCTGGGCCAGGGGCATTGCAATGCCATTTCTCTTCCCTCCATCCGGGCGGAAAAACTGACGCCGCAATTAATGAATATTATTAAAAAAGTCAGGAAAACCGGATTTACCATTGCCCCGGAAGCAGGTTCCCAGCGGCTCAGAGATATGATAAATAAGAATCTGACGGAAGACAGCATTGCCGCAACGGTTGAAAATGCCCTTAACCTTGGCTGGAAGAATATCAAGCTGTATTTCATGATGGGGCTTCCCTTTGAAACACCTGAAGACATAGACGCCATCTGCACTCTTTCAAAACGCCTGGCATCTGCCTATGCCAAGGGGAAAAAAATCCTCAATGTCAGTGTTGCCAGCTTTATCCCCAAAGCCCACACGCCGTTTCAAAGATGTGCCCAAATTTCTCTGGATGAAACCCGGGAAAAACTGCAGTATTTAAAGAACAATTTACGCCATCCCAAAGTGAATCTCAAATGGCAGAGCCCTGAAATGAGCATGATTGAAGGGGTTTGGGCAAGGGGGGATAGAAAGTTGTCCAAACTTCTAACGGCAGCCTTTGAAAATGGATGCCGCCTGGACGGCTGGACGGATAAATTCAATTTTTCTTTATGGCAAAAGGCTTTTGAACAGACAGGAATTGATCCGTTGTTTTATACGACCCGTGAACGCAAGAATGAAGAGGTCCTTCCCTGGGATCATATTGACTCAGGAGTGTTGCCGGACTTTTTTAAAAAAGAATTTCAAAAAGCAAAAGACAGGTCACTCACCCCTGACTGCAGGGAGAACGACTGCACAGGATGCGGTGTGTGTGATTTTAAAGCCATAAAACCGGTTCTGCATGATATAAAGACAGACACGGGCAAAACAGATCAGATGGCCCGCATTATCATGAAATCATTGCCGGATGATGCCTTTAAAAAATTTGAAATTACCTTTTCAAAACTTGGGCCGGCAAGATTTTTCGGCCATCTTGAACTGGGCACCATCGTCCAGAGAGCTGTAACAAGAGCTGGGTTGAATGCAAAATATTCACAGGGATTCAATCCTTTAATGCGGCTTTCCTTTGATAATGCCCTGCCCGTTGGAATGGAAAGTGAAGAAGAAACCTTGTTTCTTTATCTTGAAAAAGATCTTTCCCCCGAGCTAATTGAGAAACAACTCAACAAGGAGCTTCCCCAGGGTATTCACATCACAGGATGCAAACCGTATAACAAATTTATTAAAAAAAGGGCTCAAGCCTCCCGTTATCGCATAGGGTTTAAAGATGTTTGTATTGAACCTGAAAAAATAGACCGGTTTTTGAATTTATCCGAATTTATGATTGAAGACCTGAGTAAAAAAGGAAAAGTCAGGAAGACGGATTTGCGAAAATCTGTAGAGACCATCTCTTTTATCGATGACCACACCATTGAAATGGTGTTAAAAAAATATAATGAGAGGAACGTGAGGCCAACAGAAATATTGACAAAATATTTCAGACTGGAACAAGATGTCATAACCTCAGCAAGAATAAAAAAGAGAAAACAAGGATGACCCCCATGTTAAAAGAGCTTGTCGTAAATGCAGCCCCCCATGAAACACGGGTGGCGCTTCTTGAAAACGGCACCATAGTAGAAGTGTTTATTGAAAGGGAAGATGAAACATCCATTGCCGGAAATATTTATAAAGGGCGGGTGCAGCGGGTGCTTCCAGGAATGCAGGCAGCCTTTGTTGATATCGGGTTTGATCAGGCGGCCTTCATATATGTAGACGATGTCCTGGATACGGCCAGCCATAAAATGTATCAGAAATTTGAGCAGGGCAATGATGTGGATACTGATACCGAGCCTGTTGATAATGATATTGAAACAACCGGCATGGCAGACAGCCATACCTCCTGGAAAGCCTCTTTAAACCAGGAGTGCAGTATTGGGGATCTGCTGACCGAAGGCCAGGAGGTTTTGGTCCAGGTGGCAAAATCATCCATTGGTACCAAAGGGCCGAGAGTCACCACCCATATCTCCCTGGCAGGCCGGTATATGGTGTTGATGCCCACGGTTGATCATATCGGCATTTCAAAAAGGATTGAAAAAGAAACAGAGAGAACACGGTTAAAAGATCTTTTAGTCTCCATACGGGAAAATAAATTTGGATATATCTTCAGAACACAGGCAGAAGGAATTGATGAAGACACGATCATAAAAGAGATGGATTTTTTAAGCAAAACCTGGGACGCTATCCTGGCAAAGAGCAAAACGGCCCATGCCCCATCTCTTGTATATAAGGACCTTACGGTAACCTTCAGGGCAGTCAGGGATCTTCTGGCCAATGAAGCGGATAAGCTGATTATCGATTCAAAAGAGGAATATGAAAATGTTCAGAATTTTTTAAAAAAGCTGATGCCGGATTTAAAATTATCCGTAGAATTATACCAGGGGCGTGAATCCATTTTTGATGCCTATAACATTGAAGGGGATGTGGCAAGGGCGTTAAAGAAAAAAGTATGGCTCAAGTCCGGCGGATATATTGTGATTGAGCAGACAGAAGCGCTGGTGGCAATAGATGTGAATACCGGCCGGTATGTGGGCAAGCATAACTTTGATGAAACCATTCTTAAAACCAATCTTGAAGCGGTCAAAGAGATTGCTTACCAGATACGGCTTCGAAATATCGGTGGTATCATTATTATTGATTTTATTGACATGAAAAAAGACCAGCACAAGGAAAAGGTCATGGCCCAGATGAATGAAGCCATGAAAAAAGACAAGAGCCAGACAAATGTGCTGCCGTTAACCGAACTTGGCCTTGTACAGATGACCCGGAAAAGAATCCGGAGAAATCTGACCCGGACCCTTTGCGGACCCTGTTTCTATTGCAATGGTGACGGGCACCTGTTGTCAGGGAAATCCATCTGCCATAAAATTTACCGGGACCTTGTCACTGAAGCAGGCGATATCATGGGCAACCGGTTTACGGTAAAAGTGCATCCTGAAATTGCCCAGTTGCTTCACGGAAGGGAAAAACACCTGATTTCATCCCTTGAAAACCAGTTTTCAAAACCCATTGCGATTTATCCGGAGCCTGACTATCATCTGGAAGAGTATCACATCTTTGAATCTCTGGTAAAATAGCGGGTATTTTTTCAAACACCAATGTGGTTGTGGAAATCAAAGGCTGCAGCCTTTTACACCACAGCACAAGATAAATTGAACTGGAAAATAAAGAAGACAATGATATAAGGAGACATGAATGTCAAAGATTCAAATGAAAACCCCCCTTGTTGAGCTTGATGGAGATGAGATGACACGGGTTCTATGGCCCCTCATCAAGGAAAAGCTTATTGAGCCTTTTGTTGATTTGAAAACCGAATATTATGATCTGGGTATTAAAAAAAGAGATGAGACAGATGATCAGATCACCATTGATGCCGCAAAGGCCATAAAAAAATATGGGGTGGGCGTAAAAAATGCCACCATTACACCGAACCAGGAGCGGGTGGAAGAATATGGCTTGAAAAAGCAGTGGAAAAGCCCAAATGGAACAATCCGCGCCATGCTGGATGGAACGGTTTTTAGAAAGCCAATTCTGGTAAAAAACATAGAACCGGCTGTTAAATCCTGGAAAAAACCTATTGCCGTAGGCCGGCATGCATATGGGGATGTTTACAAAAACGCTGAAATCAAAACAAAGACAGGCGGCAGGGCAGAAATCGTCTTTACAGATACCAAGGGCAATGAGATACGCGAGACCATTATGGAACTGACCGGCCCGGGTGTTATCCAGGGCATGCATAATACCAACGCCTCCATCTCAAGTTTTGCCAGGGCCTGTTTTGACTATTCCCTTGAAGAAACAGTGGACTGCTGGTTTGCCACAAAAGATACGATTTCTAAAAAATATGACCAGACCTTTAAGAATATTTTTGAAGAAATTTTTGAGAAAGAATACAAGAATAAATTTAAAACTGCAGGAATTTCATATTTTTATACCCTTATCGATGATGTGGTGGCAAGGATGATGAAGACTGAGGGAGGAATGCTCTGGGCCTGCAAGAATTATGACGGAGATGTCATGAGCGACATGGTGGCGTCGGCATTTGGCTCCCTTGCCATGATGTCATCAGTACTGGTATCTCCAAACGGATACTTTGAGTATGAAGCTGCCCATGGAACGGTCCAGAGACACTATTATAAGTATCTTAACGGGGAGAAGACCTCAACCAACGCGGTTGCCCTTATTTTTGCCTGGACAGGGGCATTGAAAAAACGCGGTGAGCTGGATGATTTGCCGGAACTTTCGTTGTTTTCAGACAAACTGGAAAAAATAATTATTGATACAATAGAAGATGGATATATGACAGGCGATCTTGCTGCCATCTGCCATCCGCCTGCCAAAAAAGTCCTTGATTCCACGCAATTTCTTGATACGCTTGCTCAAAGACTTAAAGAAGTATTGTAAACGCAAAAGCCAATGACGGATATACGGCATTAATAGGGGCAGCGGGAAAAGGGCACAAAGAAATAATACGAATGCTTAGAAATGCAGGAGCAAAACAATTTTAAAGCTGCATGAGATTACTATTTTTCTTCTATCATGGAAATAAATTTTAAGTTGGCTTTTGGAAAGGCAAAGGCATCAATATCTTTTAATTTGACCCATCTAAAGTCAATAGGCCCGTTTAAACGGATACGGCCGGAGATATAGGTGCAGTAGAAAACTTCCATTATAATTTTAAAATGGGTGTAGGCATGGTGTATGGTTGTCAGGCGAGATTCTATTGCAGTGGTAATGCCTGTTTCTTCCCTGATCTCACGGATGCAGGCGGAACCGGCATCTTCTTTTTCTTTAAGTTTTCCCCCTGGAAATTCCCACAATCCGCCTAAAAGTCCGTCAAGTTTTCGCCGGGTGATCAAAAGGGTTCCATTTTTCCGGACAATTCCGGCGGCAATATGGAAGGTGGGCACTTTCTGGGTTTTAATACGCCTTGGATACCGGCTCACTTTATCTGACAATAAGGCTCTGCAGAATTCAGAAACAGGACAGTCAGGGCATCGAGGGTTCCTTGGCGTGCAGATTAATGCACCCAGCTCCATCATGGCCTGGTTAAAGGTTCCCGGATCGTTTTCATCCAGCAGTTTATCGGCATAGGCTAAAAATTGTTTATGAAAAGCGGGTTTGTTAACAGGGTACTTGATGCAATACAATCTTGCCAGAACCCGCTTGACGTTTCCATCTACTACGGCAAGGGTTTGACCAAAGGCGATACTTAGGACGGCAGCGGTAATATAGTCTCCCACCCCGGGCAGTTTTTTAAACAGGTAAACATCATCCGGGATGGTACTGTTTAAGTTTTTTGATACAACAGTGACGGCTTTATGAAAATTTCTGGCCCTGGCATAATAACCAAGGCCCTCCCATAATTTTAGGATAGTTTCAAGATCAGACTGGGCCAGGTCATCAAGGGTGGGAAATTTTTTTATAAAATTAATAAAATACGGGATAACCGTTTTGACCTGGGTCTGCTGGAGCATGACTTCAGATATCCAGATGCGGTAAGGATCTTTATTCTCCCTCCAGGGCAGTTTTCGATGGTGCGTCTGATACCAGGCTTCAATTTTTTCTTGAAACCAATGGCCGTCTTTTTGCTGTGGTGTCATGGGGCAGAATCCTATCACAATAAAGGGAGGCAGGTTAAAGATACGCACATACCAGGCCCAATTGTTTTGCAGCCAAATCAATATCCCATTTTGATGAATCCCTTTCACCCACAAAGTTTGAAGCGGATCGAATTTCAATCATCGGAATAGTATAGAGCGCAGCGATGTGAGCACTGGCAGCACCTTCCATGGCTTCCATCACCGGGGAAAAAACAGAATACAGCTGACTTGCCTGTTCAAAGGAAGATGTGATTAAAGAAACTGTGATAAAAGGCCCTTTAGTTATAGGGATTGTCTGTGTCAAAAGTTTCTGGGATAACGCCTCATGGGTCTGGTCAACCCTGTTTTGTTCAAAAGGATAAATTCCTTTCCGGCTCAATGGATTTGCTTTAATCAAATCAAACGGCAGGGGAGCGGTTTCAAGAGAATTGGTTTGAATTCCGGTATGGATATACTGCTCTTGGGTGGCGATGGAGACATCACCGATATTCAAGCCGGTCTCCTTGAAAACACCGGCAATACCGGTCTGTAGAATCAAGGTCGGAGAGGACTTTTCAAGATACACGGTTAACGCATGGGCAGCATTGAATGCTCCCGGACCTGTAATCATAAGGTCATATGATTTGTGTCCGATTTTACCGGATATGATGGTCTGCCCGGTTTTGGTCAATTGTTTTGAATTCCCCGGGCACAGGTCAAGAAAATGGGATATCTCAGAAAATGTTGCACATAAAATGAGAAGATCAGGATTCATTGATCATATTTGCAATGGCAGTTAATGCCATTTGATACCCGTAATGGCCAAATCCGCAAATCTGCCCTGTAACAATGTCAGCCAGCAGTGATTTGTGACGAAAGGACTCGCGCTTGTAAATATTGGATAAATGAATCTCAACAATCGGGCAGGACAGAAGCAGCAGGGCATCTCTGAGTGCAACACTGGTATGGGTTAATGCGCCCGGATTAATCATGATGCCGTCAATATTTTCTTCAAAAATCTCATGAACTTTATCAACGATAGCCCCTTCATGGTTGGACTGAAAAAATCCAAGATCTACCCCCAGTGGTATTGCCTGTTGTGTGAGATCTGCCATGATCTGATCAAGGGTAAGAGCGCCGTAAATTTGCGGCTCCCGTTTTCCCAGCATGTTCAGGTTGGGACCGTTAATCACGTAAATTTTTTTTGTTTTTTGTTTCATTTTTTTATTAAACAAAAAATTATCAGGGATCAGCAGGAACTTATCAATTCATCCCAGCTTAATGGTTCCTGCTGATCCCTGTTTTTCTTTTTTGCTCCTGCTGTTAGTTGCTGTAATTTTGCGCAGCCTCATACCCCAGTTCAAAGGCTTTAATATTCATATCTAAAAAAGCCTTTTTTGTTCTTCTTTTAATGGCTTCTATCACATTTTCTTTTGTAAAGCCAAGACTTCCTGACTGAACCAGAGCACCCAACAGAACAATGTTCACACTCATGGGGCTTCCGGCTTCTTTGGCAAGTGTCATGGCATCAATCGCAACAAGGCTTCCGCATTTTTCTTTGAGCAGTTGTTTAATTGTTTCAACTTCTGGGTAGACACCCTGGCCGATGGACACGGTAAAAGGTGGCAGGGTTGCCGTATTGGTGATGACTTTTGTATTTTTGTTGCATCTGTTCAATGCACGCAATGTTTCGGCAGGCTCAAATCCCAGAAGGATATCTGCCTCAGCATCTGAAATAATGGAACTTGTCGCATCTCCAAAAACAATGGCAGACTCAACAACACCCCCCCGCTGAGCCATTCCGTGTATTTCACTCATCCGAACCGGCACACCTGAAATCAGTGCAGCCTCACCCAAGACCTTGGATGCCAATAGATTGCCCTGGCCGCCAACAGCTACCATGATTAATCTGGTTGTTTCCATTGATTATATTATCCTTTTTTTAAAGGTTATTTTTTTAACGGTGTGATCGCATTTTCAGGGCATATCTGTGCACAAACCGCACACCCCACACAGGTATCTGCATCGATTTTAACCCTCCCATCTTCTATAGAAAATGACGGACAGGCAATGGTGTTGATGCAATCCTTATGATCCACACACTTGTCAGATATTTTGAAGGCTCTCGGCTTCAGCAGCTTTAAGCTCTTTGCATAAAGCGCACAAGGCTCCTGGGAAATAACCACTGAAACACCCTTGAATTTCAGAGCTTCTTTGATGGTCTCAATGCTCTTTTTTACCTTAAAGGGTTTGACAATGGAAACATGCTCAACGCCCAGGGCTCTCACCAGTTTTTCAATATTGATCCGGCCGTAACCTTCCAGACCGAATCTTTCCATGTCCACACCCGGATGGGGTTGATGCCCGGTCATGGCTGTAATATCATTTTCAAGAATCACCAGGGTAAAATTATGGTGATTAAAAACCGCATTCACAAGTCCTGTAATACCGGAATGAAAAAATGTGGAATCACCGATAAAAGATATCACTTTCTGGTCCGTGGCCTTTGAGAATCCACAGGAAGTACTGACCGATGATCCCATGCAGATGACAAAATCACCTGTACTTAACGGCGGCAGAAATCCCAGGGTATAGCAGCCGATATCATTGGGGCAGATAATGTCCATACCTTTGGCTGCCTGTTGCACCTCATAAAAGGTTGCCCGGTGAGAACACCCGGAGCATAAATTTGGCGGCCGCATGGGAATTTTAGGAACATTTTCAACAGACAGGTTTTCTTTTTTTGTATAGGCAATGCCAAAGTAATCCGCCATGTTTTTTCTGACCATGGCAGGATCATATTCATAGAGTCGGGAGAAAAGCGCTTCAGATTTACCGTTAATGGGGATAATAATCCCTTCCTCCTGGGCAAATGCTTTTACTGCTTCCTCCATAAACGGTTCGCCCTCTTCAATGACAAGAACCTTATCACAGCCTGACAGGAAGTTTTTGATCTGTTTTTCCGGCAGGGGATTGGAAAATCCTATGCGTAAAATTTTCGTATTGTTCTCAATATCAAGATCTTTTATGGCATCTATTGCATAATGAAAACTGACGCCATTGGTAATAATCCCAAACGCTCCTGATCCCTGGACCAGATTAAAGTCGGATGTTTCACAAATATCTTTTGCCCGGCCCATTTTTTCAAGCACTTTGACATGAAGTTGTCTTGAAACCGCCGGGACTGTGACGCATCTTGACGGTTCTCGAATAAATCTTCCCTTGGTGATCCGTTTTTTCATATCGCCAAAGGTCACAAATGCATTGGAATGGTTTATCCTTGTCGTGGTTCTTAAAAGAACCGGTTGTTTGAGTTCCTCTGAAAGCTCAAATGCATATTTGATCATCTCTTTGGCTTCAGGCACGGACGAGGGTTCAAGCATGGGCAGGTTGCCGAATTTGGCATAATACCGGTTGTCCTGCTCATTCTGGCTTGAAAACATGGACGGATCATCGGCCGTCAAAATTACCATCCCGGCCGTTACGCCGACATAGGCAAGGGTCATCAAGGGATCTGCTGCAACATTCAACCCGACATGTTTCATCATGCAAAAGGTTCGGAGCCCTGAGTTGGCAGCGGCTGCTGCAACTTCCAGCGCCACTTTTTCATTGGTGCTGTATTCGAAATAGAGATCTGATTCCTGGGACATCTGGAAAAGATTCAGCGATATTTCAGAAGACGGTGTACCGGGATAGGTGGTGGCAAATGCAACCCCAGCCTCAATAGCACCCCTTGCAATCGCTTCATTTCCCAGGAGCATGATTTTTTTACCTGGACTGTCATTCAATAATTTATGCATATGTTCTCCTTAAATTAAGGGCTGTTACAATCGTTATGAATATAGTTTTTCCGCATCTTCAAGGGATGCGGCATATCCTTTGAATCCGTCAATATCTTCACATGAGTTAATGGTACCCGAAGCAAAAAAACCTTCTACCATGGTCTTATCACCCTGTCTGATCAAGCCCATGAACAGGATGGGAACAATGCTGATATTGCCTTTTCCTGTTTCAACGGCAAAGTCATAGGGCTTTTTTGTTTGGTAAACAGCATAGAGGTTTTTATGTACCGGCATCAGCTGAACAATCTCAGGATGATCGGGATGATCATGGGTATGATCACTGCAATGATTACACATTATTAGCACCTTTCATTCATTTTTATAGGTTATTGTCAAATAATTGCCTTTTCTCAAGCAGGTCTGCATACTGTTTCGGTATGCCGGCCTCTTTCATCTTTTTTACAGCCGTTTGATAATCATAGGGTACAAACCTTGGTGCCACAGTCTCCTGCACGGAATCCCATATAATATATCTAGCTTCATTATAGCCGTCACGTGGCTGTCCTACGCTACCGGTATTTATAATATATCTCCCGGCTTTTGCAAGAGAAACTGTTAATTTTATTAATATTTTCTTTTTTAAAACCCTTTGATCCAGCTCATATATCGCTGATTGATGGGTATGACCGACAAAGGTTATTTTTTGTTTTAACCGTTCCATGATACGGATTAATTGTTGCTCCGGGTGATTGAAAATATAGCTTGAAATGGTGTCCGGCGGCACCCCATGAACAAATCGGCACCCGTATCGGACAAGGCAGGGTTGGAAACGTAAGATATATTGTTTTGCCTGATCAGACAGTTTTTTTTTGTTTATGACCAGGGCTTTTCTTGCAAAGGGATTAAAGGTTTTCAAATACGTTTCATCCAAAAGGGCAAGCTCATGGTTGCCAAGAACAGATGAAATACCATGTCGTTTTAAATTTACAATTACCGCTTCAGGTTCCGGCCCGTATCCGATATTGTCACCCAAAGAAATAATATCATTGACCGATTGTTTTGAAATGTCATCCAGCACAGCCTGGAAGGCATCCATATTGCTGTGAATATCTGAAATAACCGCAAGTCTCATTGTGATTTATTTTCCAAGCTTCAGCAGATCCTCCTTACTGAAACAATAGGCTGAATTACAATGATGGCAGATCACCTCCACAGGGAATGGCCCGTTTTCCATCATATCCTTTTTTTCTTCTTTGGATAGATTTTTTAAATACCCTTGCATCCTGTCTTTGGAACATCTGCAAAAAAATTCCACCCTTCTGTTGTCTGAAAGCTTTGGTTCAAGGCGTAAAAACGCATTTTGGATAACCGTTTCAGGTGGCTGCCCCTTGGCAAACGATTCCCCCAAAGAGTCCATGCCCTGGAT
This sequence comes from Pseudomonadota bacterium, assembly GCA_018821715.1. GTDB lineage: Bacteria > Desulfobacterota > Desulfobacteria > Desulfobacterales > Desulfobacteraceae > Desulfobacula. The sequence continues at coordinate 19,259 of JAHJLN010000057.1, forward strand.
TATTTTTTCAGCTTCAATCACCTTGGCTGGATCTGCCCCCGGAAGTGCCTGGAGAAAAATTCCCCCCGCACCCTTAACCTCTTCATTTTCATCAAAAAAAACACTGAGTTTAAATCCAGTGGGAAGCTGTTCTGATATTAAAAAATAATTGGCCAGGTCTTCTGCAATGCTGCCATGTTCAAGGGCTATCTGGCCGGAATAGGGTGTGGGTGCATTTTCCAGATATCTTGTCACTGTAAGAAAACCGGCACCAAAAAGTGTTGACAAATAATTGACCTTTTTTAGGTCTTGTACCTGGATGTGTTGTGTTTTCAGGTATCCTCTGACCTCTCCAAACATATTTGATTCAACATCAAGTCCCTTTACAGGTCCTGAACACTGGATACTCATGCTGATTCTGTCATTTTTATCTTTAAGACCGGATGACAAAAGGCTTGCCGCAATATATGCCTGACCCAGCACCAGGGTTTCCAAAGGCCCCAGGTCATGATTTGCCCTCATCTCATTAACCATCCGGGTGGTATGGACAACAGCGCCCCTGATCATCTTGTCAGCCATCATAAACCTGAAAACTCTATCTTTTGCCGAAGCCTTGAACTGCTCTTTTATGTCTTTATTAAAAATATCTTTTTTAATCATGTAAATATCTTCTTTAGGGTTGAGGGTTATCTAAAACACGCCTTGTGATACGGTGACCCCTGTTATTATAAATATTAGATCCTTAATGTAAACATGGATTCCAAGATTATTATCATTTTCAAAACCTTTATTTTTATACTCTTTCTTAAAAAGACCCCCTGTCAAAACTTCTGTACTGGATGGCTTCGGCAAGATGATGCCGTTCAATTTCAGGGGCATTTTCCAAATCTGCAATGGTCCTTCCCACCCGTATAACAGAATGGCAGGCCCTTACCGAAAAGCCAAGAACATCAACAGCCTGTTCAAGAAGTTTTTCGCATTCAACATCCAGGTGGCAGAATTTTTTCAAATGGCGGCTGTTCATTCTTGCATTGCCGTGTAAAGATAATTTTGAAAGCCTTTTATTTTGAATCTTACGAGCCGTATCAACCCTTTTTCTTATCGCAGCTGAGGTCTTATCATCGGGTTTTGCCGATAAGTCCTTATACTCAACTCTTGGAACGTCTATTTGAATATCAATCCTGTCAAGAAGCGGTCCTGAAATTTTCGATCGATATTTTTGAACCTGGGGTGCTGTGCAAATGCATTTCCCCATGGGATCGGACAAATATCCGCAGGGGCAGGGATTCATGGCTGCCACCAGCATGAATCGCGACGGAAAGGTGGCTTTCATTCCGGCCCGGGAAATGGAAACCTTTCCATCTTCAAGGGGTTGCCTTAACACCTCCAACACATTTTTTTTAAACTCAGGCAATTCATCTAAAAAAAGCACGCCATTATGGGCCAGGCTTATTTCACCGGGAACAGGCTTTGACCCTCCACCCACAAGGCCTGCATCTGAAATCGTATGGTGGGGGGATCGAAACGGCCTTGAAAAAAAAACTGCCTTTTGATCTTCAACCAATCCCATAACAGAATGAATTCTTGTAACCTCAATGGCTTCTTCAAAGGTCAGCTCAGGCAGAATGGTCGGCAGCCGTTTTGCCAGCATGCTTTTCCCTGATCCCGGCGGTCCTGTCATTAAAACGCTGTGGAACCCTGCCGCAGCGATTTCCATGGCCCTTTTGGCATTGGGCTGACCCCTGACATCAGAGAAATCCATTCCATAGGCAGTCCCACCTGAACTTTTTGGTTGTATCGGGTCCATATGATAGGGTTCAATCCTGACAAATCCTGAAAAAAAATCAACAATTTGCGACAGGCTTTTTACCGGCAGCACATCAATACCCTTCACCATGGCAGCTTCATCTGCATTTTCAAAAGGGATGATAATCCCCTTGTACCCATTTTCTTTTGCTGCCAGGGCAAAGGGGAGGACTGCCTTTACAGGCTTTACTTTCCCGTCAAGGGAAAGTTCACCAGATATAAGATATGCACTTACCTGATCTGAAACAATACGCTTAGAGGCAACCAGAATACCGATGGCAATGGGCAGATCAAATCCTGTTCCTTCCTTTTTTACATCAGCAGGTGCGAGATTGACCACAAGACGTTCCATCGGGAAGGTATACCCTGAATTTTTTATTGCGGTTTTAACCCGATCCTTGCTTTCCCTGACAGATATTTCCGGCAACCCGACAATATTAAAGACCGGGAGACCATAGGAAATGTCCACTTCAACTTCAACAATAAATCCATCAATCCCTGTTACTGAGCAAGAGCCTACTTTTGCAAGCAATTATACTCCTTTTCAAACTGTTACCCTGCGGTTTTACAATTTTTTACAATATTTGCGTTTACTTATCTCTATCAAAAAACAAGAATGAACCAAAGATTTTTTTCATTTGCTTTGCTTTATGTATTAAAATCAGATATATATAGCAAACAAAATTTTAAGTTTACCCTTAATGATGAACCCAAATAGAATATGACCAGATTTTTATTACAAAGAACGCTGTCACAAAAGGTCTCTGCTTCAGGGACCGGGGTACACTCGGGAAAGCAAACACATCTTACCATAAAACCTGCACCTGAGAACCACGGCATTAAATTCAGGCGGGTTGATCTGCCGGGCACCCAGGATATCCAGGCCCTTTTCAAACTTGTTGTAGATACCAGCCTTGCAACGGTACTTGGAATCAATGGCGCCATTGTATCAACAATTGAACATTTAATGGCCAGTTTTGCAGGCCTTGGAATTGATAATGCCCTGGTGGAAATAGATGACTATGAAATTCCCATTATGGACGGCAGTGCCAAAGTTTTTACTCAACTTATTGAGGCTGCAGGGATTGTAGAGCAAGCAGCCCCCAAACATTTTTTAATTGTAAACAAACCCATTAAAGTAATTGATAATGACAAGTCCGTAGCAGTGTATCCGGAACCGTGTTTTAAAATAACCTGTAACATTGAGTTTGGGCATGCTTTAATTGGAAAACAAACCATTACATTTGACCGGGCTAAAAATAATTTCAACAAAGAAATCAGTCGGGCCAGAACTTTTGGGTTTATCCAGGACCTGGAATTGTTAAGAAAATTCAGCCTTGGCAAAGGCGGAAGTCTTGACAATGCCATCATTATTGATAAAGATAGAATTTTAAATAAAGAAGGGCTAAGATATCCTGATGAATTTGTCAGACACAAACTCTTAGACAGCCTTGGAGATTTTTCCCTGCTTGGCATGCCCATCCAGGGACATATTGTTACCCACAAATCAGGGCATACCCTGAATCATTTATTTATTGAAAAATTTTTAGAAAACAAGGATGCCTGGGAAACAGGTCCGGCAAAAATTTAAATGATGTTTTTATACATATGATGCAAACTTCCTTTTATAAAACAATACTGACACTAGTTGTGTCAGTGTGTATTGTGCTGTATCTTTTGGTGCCTTCTTTAGCATCTTCATCTGAAGAATCCCCAGTGATTGAAAACATAAAACTTGCAAACACCAGAGATGATCTCTTAACCTATTTTGATGTAAAAAAGGCGTTTACAGAGAAGATAAATCAGGCGGTCCTCAATGGTATTCCAACCACGTTTTCATTTTATATTACACTGCATAAAACAAATGGTTCATGGTTTGATAAAAAAATATCCGACATTCAGATCAAATCCACACTAAGGTATAATCCCCTGAAAAAAGAATTCTCTGTTTTGCGTGCCTGGAAAAATGAAAACGCCGTTGTTACACAGTCATTTGAAGAAGCAAAAGCCTTGATGACGGAAATTGATAATTTAAAAATCATTGCCTTGAATCGACTTGTCAAGGGAGATAAATACCAACTCGGAATCAAGGCCAAGCTTGACAAAGTCACCCTACCCTTATCGCTTCATTATGTGTTCTTTTTTGTCTCTTTTTGGGATTTTGAAACAAACTGGTATTTAATTAATTTTACCTATTAATGCGCAATGCATCTTAATCTTGCCTGAAATGAATCATATGTCTGAATCAAAACATTCAAAAGACGAGCAGGCCAGAAAAAAAAAAGAAGGTATTTTAATTCTCGTTATCCTTATTACGGTCGGGATTCTAACTTTTATTGAAACCCGGGTCACCGATTTCGGCAGCGATTTTCCCCTATCCAGTACGGTATTGATGTTTATTTTAATCAACACCAATTTATTGCTGTTGCTTGCACTGCTCTTGCTGGTCTTTCGAAATCTTGCAAAATTGTATTATGAAAAAAAGAATAATATTTTAGGATCTAAACTCAAAACCCGGCTGGTTGCCGCCTTTATTGTACTTGCACTTTTGCCGACAACGGTTCTCTTCTTTTTTTCCATTCATTTTATTTCTACCAGCATTGCTTTCTGGTTTAATACCCCGGTTGAACAGACCCTCAACAGTTCATTGGCTGTCGGCCAGAAATTGTATGAATATATTGAAGAAAAAAATGAATTCTTTGCTAAAAGAGCAGCGTTTCAAATAGATTCCAGAAAGCTTTTAGACAAAGAAAACGAAAATAAGCTGACCCGTTATTCCCAGGTCATACAACGGGCATTTAACCGACATGCAGTTGAGATTTATACACCCGATGCCAAGCGTGTCAGCCTTTCTCTGGCAAATGAACTGGAAAGTCTTCATTTCGGCCTTTTAACCAGTAATGATTTGACCGACATCCCTTTTGGACAGAACACCCACACGATTTCACAGAATATCAAAGAAGGAGAATTCTTAAGGACCATTGCGGTTATTCCTTTTGGCTCTGATCCGAAAAAAGCCAAGGCGTTTATCGTCATTACCACCCTGGTATCACCTGAACTGTCCCAAAACCTGCAGGCCATTCTAAAAGGGATAGAAGAATACCATCAGCTTAAAATGGCAAAAAAACCGGCACAGATATCCTATTATATTGCGCTTTCAATTGTTGCGCTTCTGGTTGTTTTCTGTGCTATCTGGTTCGGGTTTCAACTGGCAAAATCCATTACCATCCCCATAATGAAATTTGCAGAAGGAACTCAACGGGTAACGGATGGAGACTTAAACTATCAAATTGATTTTCAAACAGATGATGAAATCGGGACCCTGATAAAGTCTTTTAATTCAATGACCCGGCAGCTTGCCACAGGCAGGGAACAGATTGCGCTTTCCGGTGAAATGCTCAGGCAACAGAATGCCGAACTTGAAAAAAGTCGTCAATACATTGAAATTGTATTGGAAAATATTTCTGCGGGTGTGATCTCCATTGACAATAAGGGAACCATTACGACCATTAACAAGGCAGCAGAATCCTTGCTGGATATTAACAGCCACAATATTTTAAACCAAAACTTTAAAGATGTTTTAAAAGACGAATATTTACAGATTGCAGACAAGATTTATCATCAAGTGTCCCAGGGCGAGGAAACGCTTGAGATGCCCCTTTCCGCAACAGTTTCAGGTACCCCGAAGCATTTTTCCTTAAATTTTAATGCCTTAAAAAATGATCAGGGAAAAAATATCGGGTCCGTACTGGTGTTTGATGACGTCACCGAACTTGAAAAAGCTCAGCGAGTCGCCGCCTGGAGAGAGGTTGCCAGAAGAATCGCCCATGAAGTCAAAAACCCTTTGACACCCATAAAACTATCTGCTCAGCGGCTGAAACGCAAGTACGGTCATAAGATTAATGATCAGATTTTTAACAATTGTGCAGACACCATTGTGGAACACGTGGACCTGATTAAAAATCTTGTCAATCAGTTTGCCGCTTTTGCCAAATTCCCGGATGCAAACATTGTCCAATGCAGGATTGAAAATATTATTCTTGAAACCATTGCACTGTACCGCGAAGGCCTTGAAAAAGTGGATATCAGATCCAGGTTTGCAGAGAATATCCCGGTACTAAAACTGGGCCATCAGCATATGAAACAGGCATTTATCAACCTGATTGACAATGCCGTGTATGCGATAAATAAAGACGGCATGATTCTGATTGATGTCTCTTATGATGAGATTTTAAAAATTGTGAGAATTGAAATTGCCGACAATGGCAAAGGGATCTCGGATAAAGAAAAAACTCGATTGTTTGAACCTTATTTTTCCACTAAGAAATCAGGGATGGGACTTGGCCTTGCCATTGTCAACTCTATCATTTCCGACCATAATGGTGTAATAAGGGTTCAGGATAATAAACCTAAGGGTGCAAAATTCATCATTGAATTGCCCACATGAAAATTTTAATGATAACAGGAGAAAAAACATTCTATGTATCCTGCAGTTTTGATTGTTGATGATGAGACAACCATCATAGACTCCCTTGAAGGAATTCTGTCAGACGACGGATTTGAAGTCATGCATGCCTTTAACGGGTATGAAGCATTAAAAAAAATTGAAACCGAATCCCCTGACATTGTTCTTTTAGATATCTGGATGCCGGGAATGGATGGAATAGAAACCTTAAAGGAAATTAAAAAAATAGCGCCCAATCTTCCGGTGGTGATGATTACAGGCCACGGAACCATTGAATCTGCTGTTGATGCCACAAAATCAGGCGCCTACGATTTCCTTGAAAAACCGTTATCCATAGACAAGGTAATGGTTACCATCAATAATGCCTTAAACTTTAGAAAACTTGAAGAAGAAAATTTATACTTACGTAAAAAGAGTATTGAAAAAAATTCCATTACCGGGACCAGTGGTGCTGTTCAAAAGCTATACGGAGAAATTATGAGTGCAGCACCAACAGAGGCCTCTATCCTGATTACAGGAGAAAACGGCACCGGAAAAGAGATGGTTGCAAGAACCATTCATCAGTTCAGCTCAAGGCCGGAACAGCCCTTTATCATCATTAACTGTGCCGCCATCCCTGAAGAAAATCTGGACAGTGAACTTTTTGGTCATGAAAAAGGGGCTTTTGAAGAAGCCAAGTCAAAAAACAAAGGCAAATTTGAACTGGCTTCAGGCGGAACTCTTTTTCTTGATGAAATCGGGGATATGAATATCAATACCCAGGCCAAAATCTTAAGAGCCCTTGAGTCAAAGACCTTCCAGCGAATCGGTGGCGGAAGGACCCTTCACATGGATGTCCGTCTGATTGCGTCATCCAATAAAAACCTTGAAAAAGAGATTGAAGCCGGCAATTTCAGGAAAGACCTGTTTTACAGGCTGAATGTAATCCCCATTCATGTCCCGCCGTTAAGGGATAGAAAACAAGATATCCCAATGCTCGTGGATTCGTTTCTTGAAAAATTATCCAAACAGGCATCAGGAAAAAAGAAAACCATATCTGAAAATGCCATGAACCTTCTTATTGACTATGAATGGCAGGGCAATGTCAGGGAATTGAAAAATCTTCTGGAAAGACTTTCAATCATGGTTAAAAACGATCGGATTGGTGTGGCGGATATCCCCGAACCCTACAGCCCTAAATTCAAACCTGTCGAATTGATCGAAGAAGACCTTGGCCAGGCTAAAAAACAGTTTGAAAAACAATTTATACAGCAGCGGTTATCCCTGGAGGGAGGGGATCTGGCATCTGCAGCCAAAAAGCTTGGAATTTCTGTAAAATATATTAAGAAAAGCATTTCATAACCGTTATGAGAATTATCAGCGGCAGTTGTAAAGGCCGAAAACTTTGCAAGCTTAAAGGTCTGCAGATCCGCCCCACATCCGACCGGGTAAGAGAAGCTGTTTTTAACATCCTGGGACAGAGGGTCAAGAACGCCACCGTGCTTGATCTGTTTGCCGGAAGCGGCGCCCTGGGCATTGAAGCCTTAAGCCGGGGGGCTTCTCATGCCACATTTATTGATCTTGCCTGTGATGTTATTCTTGAAAACCTTAACCGCTGTCGATTTGAAGAAAAAGCCACGGTTCTCTCTTATGACCTCATAAAGGGAATCATACCCAAAAGCCTTAAGGGACAGATTTTTGATCTTATCTTCATTGATCCGCCATATGGGAAAGGGTATATTGAACACATCCTTGAAAAAGAGTCCTTTGCTGACCTGCTCAATGAGAATGGGGTCATAATTGCTGAACAACCCTGCAAGGAAAGCCTTCAAATTAACTGTTCAGCCCTTGACATTTATCGTCAAAAAAAATACTCAAAGACAATTATTTCCTTTATAAACAAAATTTAAAACAAGGATGGCGCATCAATGGCTGATAAAATTGCAATTTACCCGGGCTCTTTTGATCCCTTAACAAATGGACATATTGATATTATTGAACGGGCCCTGGATATTTTTGATCAGGTGATTATTGCCGTTTTACATAACCCTTCGAAAAAAGCATTGTTTACCATGGATGAAAGGGTTGCCATGATCAAGCAAAGCTTTAACGGTAAAAGATCCGTGCTTGTGGATTCTTTTGGCGGACTTCTTGTGGATTATGCAAAAATGAAAAATGCTGTGGCCATTATCCGGGGAATGAGGGCTCTTTCTGATTTTGAAAGTGAATTCCAGATGGCCTTGATGAACAGAAAATTAAACAAGGAGATACAGTCGGTATTTCTTATGACCGGATTCAGATGGATTTTCACAAGTTCTTCCATTATCAAGGAAGCGGCACAATTTGGCGGAGATATCAGCGATATGGTCCCCAAAGCCGTCAAACTGAAATTAATGGAAAAATTTCCAAAGATAAAGGACTAAAAAATGGATCTGTGGCAGCTTCATGTCTTTGTTTCAGTTGTTGAAAACAAAAGCTTTTCAAAGGCATCTGAAGCCATCAACCTTTCTCAACCCACGGTGAGCAGTCACATAAAAGAGCTGGAAGACCATTTTAAGTGCCGCCTTTTAGACCGGCTTGGTAAAATCACAGAACCCACAAAAGCAGGCGAAATCCTTTATCAATATTCAAAAAAACTGTTAACCCTTAGAGATCAGGCAGAATCCTCTCTACACGATTTTCTAGGAAAAACCAAAGGAAGCCTTTTTATTGGCGGCAGCACCATTCCTTCGGGATATATCATCCCCAAACTTATCGGTCATTTTTCAAAACAATTCCCGGATATCTTTGTTGAATTGACGGCTGGTGACACCCTGCAAATTACCCAGGAGATCAAAAAAGGAAAAATTGAAATCGGCATTGTCGGTGCAAAAGTAGATGATCCAAAGATAAAGCAGGAAGAACTGGTTTTGGATGAAATGAAACTGATCGTTCCCTCAAACCACAAATGGGCTGCAAAAAAGTCTGTCGACTGCGCAGAACTGTTTGAAGAATCTTTTATTGCAAGAGAAAAAGGATCAGGAACCTGGCAGTCCATCCTAAAAAGCATGGATAAGGCCGGATATAATTCTAAAAATCTTGATACCCGTATTACTATGGGAAACACTGTTTCTGTCATTCAAGGCATCTTAAATCATGTCGGGATATCCATTCTTTCCACCATAGCCGTTCAGGACGATATCAACAAAGGACATCTGAAAGCCTTATCTGTAAAAGGTCTCGATCTCAACCGGTTTTTTTATCTGACCGTGGCAAAAAAAAGGACCTTGTCTCCGATTTGTAAAAAATTTATGGAATTTGCAAAATCTTCCCTATAGGCAGTACATGAGCATCAAGATTAGTTAAACTCATTTTATAGGGACAAATGTGAATTTTTGCCCGCCAACAGACATTTCATACATCAATCCGCCCAGTGTGTGGATAAATACAGCCATTCCTTTTGTATAGCTTGTTTCTGCCTGTGTGCCGGTGGAGGGTCCCAGACTTGCCCCTGCTGAACTGCCCTGGGTACTTGCCTGTGCCTGGACTGCTGCCGTGATGGCAACGGCGGACAATGAACCGTCAAATTCAAAGTTGCCGCCTGTAAACTCGTCATAGGAACGTTTATCCTGGAAAAATATGATTTCACTGAAGGCCTGTCCTCCCAGTTGGAATCCGATGGTGACTTTCATCAGCTCTGTTGTGCCTGAGATGGTGCCCTGCTTGTAAACCCGACCGGAACCATAGGCAGCGCCCACAACGATTCCACCTTTTCCAACCTTAGGAAAGACAGCATATCCATAGGCTTCTTTAAAAAAAGGTTTTACTGCATCAGCCTTATTAAACACGTCAATGGTCTTTGAATAATTGTCCGCCATTACAGTGGTTGAAACTGATAAGAATAGAAGTGTAAAGAATATGGAAAACCAAAATTTAATCAATTTCATAATCTGTCTCCTTGAAGATTAAATATCATAATTAATGATGGTTTCTTTTTAACAGTCTTATGATTTTAATTCCAGCTATTTCCAGAAATTTTTAAAAGAAAATAATGATAACAAAGTAAAATATTACTTTGGCCTTGTGGAATCCATATTATCTAAATATAATTCACTGATATGGAAAAAACTTACCCCTTTCAGACTGATCCTGGTTTAAGTCACTTGGATCTGCTGTGAAACCCAATATGAAACGCCTTATATTTTTTTTACTTTTGGCTTTTGTTGCCGCGATTGGTGTTCTTCATACCCTTACCCCGGGATACATGGTTTTTTACCATGATACCTTTCGCAGGCTTTGCTATTTTCCCATTGCCATCGGCGCCATCTTTTACGGCATATGGGGAGGGCTTTGTCTTGCTGTTCTGTCCTGTTTGGCCTTTGTTCCCCATTTGTTTTTATTCTGGGCAAGAGGACCGGAAGCCTATTATAGCGAATTGTCGGAAATTTTCTTTTATCTTGCCGCAGGCCTTGTGATCGGGCTCATTTCCAGCAGGGAAAACAAATTAAGAGAAAAATATAAAGCATTGTCTGAAAAATTGGCCGGATCGTATAAACGGCTTCATGATCAGGCATCCCTGCTTGTTGAAGCTGAAAAACAACTGGGCCAAAGCCAGAAGCTTTCCATGCTGGGTCATGTATCCGCTTCCCTTGCCCATGAAATAAAGAATCCTCTGGCTTCCATAAAAGGGGCGGCGGAAATCCTGGCAGATGAAGTGCCCCAGGGGCACCCAAAATATGAATTTATTGAAATCATGCGGTCTGAAATTTCAAGACTGAACCATTCTGTGGAAGATGTTTTAACCTATTGCAGAGGAAAGCAGCATCAAGTCAGAAGTAAACAGGAAACAATTGAAAAAATTACCAGCCGGGTGGTCTCTTTGCTTGAAACAAGGTTTAAGGAAAAAGACATAGCGGTTACGATTCACCGGGAATCTTACAATCAGCCATTTTTTGCAGATGAAGCGGCCATGATTCAGGTCCTGATGAACATCATGCTGAATGCGGTTGATGCGGTTGGAAAAAACGGCAGGATCATGATTGATTTTGATCATCTTGAAAAAGGGTGTGTCATTCGGATTTCAGATGATGGACCGGGCATAGATGACAGTATGGTTAAAGAAGTGTTCCAGTCATTTGTCACATTCAAGGAAGATGGAACAGGACTTGGGCTTTCCATTTCAAAGCGGATCATTGAACGCCTGGGGGGGAAGATTGATATTGAGAAATCTTCTCTTGGCGGGGCAATGTTTTCAATATTTTTACCTGAAAATGGTTTTTCAACTAACGAGAGTATCAAAAATGTCTGACACCATTTTATTAATTGATGATGATCAAAGTTTAAGGCGGGTAACAGAATACAATTTGACCGCAAAAGGGTTCAGCGTTGTGACGGCAGCGTCGGGCAGGCAGGGGCTTGAGTGTTTTAAAAATGAACCGCCGGATCTGGTGGTGACGGATGTAAAGTTAGGCGATATGAGCGGGCTTGAAATTCTTACAAAAATCAAACAGGATGCGCCCGATATTCCTGTGATTGTCATGACGGCATTCGGCTCCATTGAAATGGCTGTTCAAGCCATGCACAAGGGCGCTTTTAATTTCATCACCAAACCCTTTGACCGGGATACGCTGATTTTATCGTGTAAAAAAGCATTGGAACTTAAGGGGTTGCGGTCTAAAACAAAACTGTTGGCAAGTGAAATCAATCGCCTTACCGGTACCAAAGGCATTGTATCTGCCAGTTCTGTCATGAAAGAGCTTTTGAATACAGCATCCAGGGCAGCAAACAGTGAGGCAACGGTTTTAATCTCCGGAGAATCCGGCACCGGCAAAGAGGTCCTGGCAAGGCTGATTCACCAGAACAGCCCCCGGAGAAATGGCCCGATGGTTGCCGTCAATTGTGCGGCAATTCCTGCAGGGCTGATAGAAAGCGAGCTGTTCGGCCATGTAAAAGGGTCTTTCACCGGTGCTATAAAAGACAGAAAAGGCCATTTTCAGACGGCTTCAGGCGGGACACTTTTTTTAGATGAAATTGGAGAGCTGACAACAGATGTCCAGGTAAAATTGTTACGGGCCATCCAGGAAAAAGAAGTACAGCCTGTGGGATCTGAAATAACAAAAAAAGTTGATATCAGGATTATTGCCGCTACCAACCTTGATCTTCAAAAAAGAATTGCCCAGCAAGACTTTAGGGAAGATTTATATTACAGACTGAGTGTCATCCCCCTTTTTATTCCACCCCTAAGGGAGCGGACCGAAGATATTCCTGCCCTGGTTAAGCATTTTTTGAAAAAATTTGATGCACCGCCTGGTGTTCTTTTCTCAGAACAAGCCCTTGAGGTTTTAAAAACCTATCAATGGCCCGGAAATATCAGGGAAATACAAAATATTGTTGAACGGTGTATTATTTTAAGAAAAAAGAGCGTTATTGAGTCTTCCGACCTTCAGCTGCTTGTGCAAAAACCGTCATCTGAAATCCTTTTGCCTGTGATCCCTGATGACGGGATAGCCCTGGAAGATATTGAAAAAAGTTATATTTTAAAAGCCCTTGAAAAATCGGGCCAGAATCGGTCAAAAGCTGCCAGGCTGTTAAAAATACCCAGGCACGTCCTTTTATATCGACTGGAAAAGTATGGTATGTAATAGTGCAGACTATTCCACAAAAAGGTGTAGAATAGTCTGCACTATTTAATTTCTCCTCATTTCATTCCTTTATTCTCCAATTTTTATTTTATTATAAATTCAGACGGTTAAAGCTTATTTGAGTCCTGCTTACGCCATTGGCACGTCTCTTGAGTTACAGATGTCTATCAAAAGGAAAATATTAAAGGAATTGGGGGATATTTTGAAAAAAATAAGGCGGATTATCATTGGCATTGTCAGTCTGATTCTGGTTTTAACGGCTGGACAGGTCATAGCTGAAAACTTGCCAACTCAAAAGTTAAGCAGGGCTGTAATAAAAATAGACAGTTTATCCTGCGGCGGATGCTTTTCTACTATCAATGCAGGTCTTTCTTCACTGGAAGGATTTTCAGGCATGGGCGCAAATTTATTCAGAAAGCTGATCGCAATAGATTTTATTGCACCGTTGACGCCAGACAAGTTGACTCAAAAACTTTCTGAAATAGGGTATCCCGGGAATCTGGAATATGTTGATGCTATTTTGGAAAAAGAGTCGTTTGCCTATCTTGAATCAAAGAGAACCGGTCTTGGATCCGGTGGCGGCGGTTGCTGCAGCTCTGGCGGATCTCCGGGCAGCACAAATCAAGAGGCAACCGGTCAGCTGAAACAGTCTGGCGGCTCATGCTGCAAACTTCCCGGTATTTCTCAACCCACAGAAATTTTTTAATTGATAAGGAAGATAAAAATGAAATTAATTCAGAAAATATTCACCAGTATGACCATCCTCTTAATCCTGCTTCTGGCAGGTTCAAACGCCTGGGCACTCTTTGGCGGTAAATTCAAAACCCTCAAACCCAAAGACGGAAATCTGTATATTCCCATTAAAACCGTTAATGACGGCAATGCCCATTATTTTAAAACAACGGCTGATGACGGCACCACGGTAGACTTCTTTCTGGTTCAAAGCGGGGATGGCGTGATCCGTGCCGCCATTGATTCCTGTGATGTCTGTTATCGTTCCGGTAAAGGGTATGTCCAGGAAGGCAATGACATGGTCTGCACCAATTGCGGCAGACGGTTTGCCATAGACAGGATAAATGAAGTTCAAGGCGGATGCAACCCGGCGCCACTGGCAAGAGTGATGGATTCAGAGAACCTTGTTATTTCCATGAAGGATATCAATTCCAATGCCTGGTACTGCAAGTTTAAATAATTTAAAAAAAAGGGTTTTCACATGACATATGATCCGGAAAAATATCGGGAAAAAAGAGAGAAAGTCCTTGGCATCAGAAAAAGGGGATTTGGATTTGGAACCATTGCCATCATGGTATCATTGGTCATTGTCGCGGGCCTGAGTATTGTAACGGTTCCCCAGGCCGTCTCCTACATGGCCACGCGACATCTGGATGATGCCATCTTTAAACTGGAATCAGCGTCAACCTGGCCGGAAAATGTCATTAAAGAAATAAATGATATTGCAGGGGTGAAAGATATTGTTAAAGACAAGCATGGTGCAAGGCTTGTTGTCACCTATGACCGGCGACAGGTCAATCTTTCCAGCATTACAGCCCTGTTTGGCCAATACCAGTTAAATGTTACTCTTCTCAACCAGGTCAACCATCATCAGCATCAGAACACATTGAAAAAAGAGGAGAAAGAACTTGAAACTTCATAATATCTCTTTTGGAAATATCAAGCGTCGAAAAGGGAAAATGCTTTTCCTGGTCTTAGGGCTTGTGATAGGTATTTCAACGGTTGTGACCCTGCTTTCCATAACGGAAACCATGACCAAAAATATCGAAGAGCGGCTCAACCAGTTTGGTGCCAATATTGTCATGGTTCCCAAAAGCGATAACCTGTCACTCAATTACGGGGGTATTGATGTTGGGGGTGTCAATTACAGGGTTCGGGAATTTGACCAGGAAAAACTGTCAGATATCAGGACCATAAAAAACAATAAAAACCTTTCCATTATTGCACCGAAAATCCTGGGGCCTGTCACGATAAATGATAAAATTGTCCTGTTGATGGGGGTATTGTTTGAACAGGAACTGGCATTGAAAACGTGGTGGCATAAAGCCGGCGGGACTTTCCCTGAAAAAGAGGATGAAGTGATGCTGGGGTCCCAGGCAGCAACCTTGCTGGGGTTTAAAGCGGGAGATATCATATTCCTATCTGGATCACCCTTTAAGGTGACAACGATCTTAAAACCCACAGGTGCGTCAGAAGATGATGCCATTATCGCAAGCCTTGGTGCCAGCCAGAAGCTCTTAGGAAAACAAGGCAAACTTTCCATGGTTGAGATATCCGCTTTCTGCCAGGGATGTCCCATTACTGAGATAACATTGCAGATAGCAGAAAAATTTCCCGATGCAAAAGTCACGGCCATGAAACAGGCGGTCATGTCCAAAATGCAGTCCATTGACATGTTTAAATCTTTCAGCCTGGGTGTATCCATTATTGTGATTCTCATAGGGTCCTTACTGGTCCTTGTCACCATGATGGGATCAGTCAACGAAAGAACCCGGGAGATCGGAATTTTCAGGGCCATCGGATTCAGAAGGGGACATGTCATGCAGATCATCCTGCTGGAGGCCATGCTGCTGGGGATCATCGGCGGTATCCTTGGATTTTGCATTGGAAACCTGATTGCCTATAGTATTATTCCTTTTGTAATCAAAGACGGTGTATTTGCCGGTATCAACGCAAATCTTGGAATTGTTTCCATTCTCATGGCCGTGGCCTTAAGTCTACTGGCAAGTCTGTATCCTGCCTTTAAAGCCAGTAACATGGACCCGAGCGAAGCATTAAGAGCGCTTTAATAAAAGAGAGATTATAAATATGACACAGGTGAATCATTTAATCGAAATCCACGGATTAAAAAAAACATATCAAAGTGGAGATACCAGGGTGGATGCCATTAAACAGATGGATTTTTTTATAGATGATCAGGAGTTTATCACCATCATGGGGCAGTCCGGGTCGGGCAAGAGCACGCTGTTATCCATTATGGGGGCGCTCAATCACCCGACTAAGGGAAAAGTCCTTGTGGACTCCCTTGATCTTTATTCTTTAAGTGGTGAGCAGCGGGCTGATTTCAGGAGTGAATATATTGGATTTATCTTTCAGTCTTTCCAGCTCATTCCCTACCTGACAGTGCTGGAAAACGTCAAGCTGCCCATGGCCGTTACTGGCCAGAAAAAAAAGGTCAAAAACCAGATGGCCTTAGAGGTGATTGACCGGGTCGGACTTGGGGCCAAGGCCAACCGCCTTCCGGATCAACTGTCCGGCGGAGAGCAGGAAAGGGTGGCTGTGGCAAGGGCCATTGTCAACAAACCCCCCATTATTCTGGCCGACGAGCCCACGGGAAATCTGGATTCAAAAACAGCCGGCGACATCATGCAGCTGCTGCAATCTTTAAATAATGACGGGCATACCATTATTGTTGTTACCCATAATTCAGATATGGCATCCTATGCAAAAAGAAGCATCAAGGTTCAGGACGGAGAATGTTTTGACTCTTTTAAGTGATGTGATAACCTGCAGGGTATCATAACCAGATCCGCCTTGTTTTTTGTTCTATTGCTGCCTTAGACCGGTATTGTATCAACCCTGCCGGGTGACCCCTGTCTTTAATGCGATTTTTATATTAAAACTGTATCAAATCGTCTACATGTATATTTTTTACAACATGTTTCCGGTTGCAGCCAATTTTTTCAAATTGCTGAGATATCATAATATTTTCTTATATTTTAGATGGTTACAAATTAATCAATGCCAGGTTCTATTCATGGTCTGAAAGTTGCTCAAGCTAAAGAAAAAGTTGATGAACCAAAGACAAAAGGCAATCGCCGTTTTTTAAAGGCAGCCTTTGACAAGAATGAAAGGGGTCACATGGAAATTCAGGAGCCTGAAATTAAATCATATGAAATTTTAATCATTAAAGATGAAAATTTCATTCCGGACAATGTCTGCATCGTTACAGGAGCCGGGAGCGGTATCGGCAGGGCGGCAGCCATTGCGGCCGCTAAAAATCAACTCACCGTTGTGGGCTTTGATATTAATGAAGGCGAAGCTAAAAAAACATGTGAGATGGTGGCCTCCCATGGCGGAAAAATGGAATGCATTCAAATCGATCTTTGTGACAGTGACGCAGTGGCAGAAGCGGTTGAGAAAGCAGCATCCTTTGGTCAAATCAAATACCTTGCCAATATTGCAGGTCTTCAGCATATTGATTCTGTTGAGAATTTTCCCATGGAAAAATATGATCTCATGCAGAAACTGATGCTTCGAGCCCCTTTTCTGCTGTCAAAGCTGGTGATTCCCCATATGAAAAAAAGCAAAGATCAGATCGGTGTCATTGCCAATATGTCATCGGTTCACGGCCATATCTGTACCAAGAATAAACCGGTCTATAATATCACAAAATTCGGACTCAGGGGGCTGAGTCAGTCTGTGTCAGCTGAAGGTGAAGGCAAAATACGATCCTTTACAATAAGTACCGGTTTTGTAAGAACCCGGCTGGCCCTGAACCAGATCGCAGCTCAGGCAGAGCAGAGAGGCATCACCCCGGATGAAGTGGTGGAAAAAGTCATGATGGGCAATTCCAGGGTCAAGGAAATGATGACCCCCATTGAGGTGGGCAACATGATCATTTTTGGTTTTTCACGTCATGCCAATTATCTTATCGGCGGGGATCTCCTGTTTGATGGCGGCATGGTGCTCACTTATTAAAAAGATCATTCAGACATGTTTTTGAAAAAATCCAGAACAAAGCTGATGTGATTCTGCATGGCTGTATATGCTTTTTCAGGATCCCTTGATGTAATGACGTCCAGAATGTTCCGGTGCTGTTTTAAAATAATTTCAATGTTCTCAGGTTTCTTATACAGCGAGCTTAGGTTTTCCCGTATACCATGCAAAAGATAATCATGAAAATTGCGCATAATAAGGATGTGCAGGGGATTTTTGGATGCATAGGCAATGGCCATATGAAAGGATGCATCCGCTTCTGTTCCCAGGCGGTTGGACCGGATTTCTTTTTCCATTTCTTCAATACACTGGCGCATGGCATTGATATCGGTTTCATCCGCCCTGAGCGCGGCCAGTGCGGCTGCATTGCATTCAAGCCCCATTCTGACTTCCAGGAGGTCTTCAAGGGTTGTATCCTGGTCTTCAATGGCTTTGATAATCGGATTTTTAGGTCCTGCATCATAAGTGCCGACAAAGGTTCCCTGTCCGTGCTTCTGCACAATCAAGCCGATTGCGACCAGCCTCTGGATGGCATCACGAACGGTTGTCCGACTGACATTCATCAGTTCAGCAAGCTCTCGTTCGGTCATCATTTTTTCTCCGGGTTTGAGTTTGCCCCTGAAAATCAGTTCTCTTATCTGATCAAATACCAGATCGGAAATTCGTTTGGGTTTAATGGGTTTTATTGAAAGGGTCATGGGTTTATGCTGTCAATCTTTATTAAATTTTTAGTGATAAACAAAAAACAATACGAGATAAATATATGAACTAAGAGTTTCAAGTCAACATTTTCTTTATTCTAAAAGCAGAACCCGGGACATCAGGGTCTGCCCATAACAGCTGTGGTTTTTGAAAAACCATTTGTCAAGGCCGGAGAATTGATCTATTCATCATAGAAGTTTTTAAGATTTATATAACACACGAAAGGCTATTCATGTTTCTACAGGTCCTCAAGATTTTTATCGATATTGTTACGCCGGTATTTTCTTTGGTTTTCCTTGGTTATTTTGTTGGCCCTCGGTTGAAATTGGATGCCAGGACATTGTCCAGAACAGCTTATTTTCTGCTGGTTCCCTGTTTTGTGTTTAATATGCTCAGCAAGTTGGATATTGAGGTTGCCGTGGCCGGTCAGATGATTCTGTATACGACACTCACCCACATCCTGGTGGCAGTGACCGCATTTATTACAGCCCGGCTTTTAAAACGATCCAGGGAAGTCACGGCAGCCTTTGTTATTATTGCCACCTTTGGAAATGTCGGGAATCTGGGGCTCTCTCTTATTGATTTCAGGTTGGGCCCGGCCGCCCAGATATCGGCCACTATTTATTTTATTACCATCGTATTGGTTTCTTTTGTGATCTGCGTAGGGATTTCAAGCTGGACCCGGGGAACGGGTTTATCCGCAGTGCTGTCTGTGTTTAAAACACCGGCCCTGATTGCCATGGTGCCGGCCATGCTGTTCTACGGCACTGATCTTGAGCCCCCTTTGTTTTTATCCAGGATCACCGAGCTGTTGGGCAGGGCCATGATTCCAGTGATGCTGGTCACTTTAGGGGTACAGTTATCAGATTTGCATAAGTTTAAATTCAGTGTTGATGTGGTGGTTGCTTCTTTTCTTCGGCTGGTGGCAGCACCATTAATTGCTTTTGGGTTGACAGCCATTTTTTCTCTGTCCGGGATGGAAATCCGTTCGGGTATCCTCCAGGCAGGCATGCCTGTAGCGGTTCTGGGCTCCATTATTGCCATTGAATATAATATCATCCCGGAATTTGTTACCACAGCGGTATTGTTCAGTACCGTCTTTAGTCTGCTGACATTGACCTTCCTGCTGTATCTTGTCTAGTTCGTTTTTCAAAAAGATCTTTTAAACAGCTCAAATTTTGAATTTGCCAACCAGGGTGTTGAGACTTTCTGCAAGCCGGGATAACTGCTCAGCACTGGATTTAACCTGCGAACTGCTGCCGGTGATTTTATCTGCAGACAGATTCACATCGGCAATATCCTCAGAAATACTTTCAGCCGTTGCAGAACTCTGAGCAATGTTTTCGGTAATATCTGATATGCCGTCGGCAGTCTGGGTGATGTTGTCAACGATTTCACAAGTGCTGACAGATTGTTCTTCCACCGATGCCGAGATGATTGTCACAATATCATTGATCCCGTTAATGACACGGAAGATTTCCTCTATGCTGGATGCTGTTGAGGATGTGGAACCCTGGACATCATTGATCTGCTGCCGGATATCCAGGGTGGCCTGGGCGGTCTGCCTGGCCAGGGTCTTGATTTCATTGGCAACCACGGCAAATCCTTTTCCTGCCTCCCCGGCCCGTGCCGCTTCAATGGTGGCATTTAAGGCCAGAAGATTGGTTTGTTCGGAAATATCGGTGATGGTTTCAGTGATTTTATCGATTTTCCGGGCAGCCTGTCCTAAAGCCAATACTTTCTGGGTGGCCGAACGAATCTGCTTCACTGCCTCTTTGGTTACCTCATGGGCATTCCCGGTGTTTTCAGCGATTTCAGCAATAGTGGTTGTCATCTCTCTGGCAGCGGTTGCAACGGTTGCTGTGTTGGTGGAGGACTGCTCCATGGCTGCAGAAACCGAATTCATATTCGCACTCATCTCTTTGGCAGCCGATGCAACGGTATTAGATTTTTCAAAAGTGCGTTCTGAGCCCAGGGTCATTTCATCGGAAATATTTTCCAGGGATTTTGAAGCAGTGGACAGGGTATGGATACCGTTTGAAATATCCTTGATCATGGACTGAAGTTTTCCCATAAAATCATTAAACTTAACTGCCAGGGTCGCGACCTCATCTTTCCCGGAAGCAATCAGGCGCATGGTAAGATCCCCTTCTCCCTGGGCCAGTGCTTCCAGACCCCTGACGACTTGATGGATGGGCTTTGTAATGGAGTGGGAAATAAAAAAGGCAATCAGAAGAATCATCCCAATGCCAATACCGCCTACAATGGTATTGGCATATTTAAGGGCTGTTATGGACTTAAATGCTTCCTGTTTTGAGATTTCAGCAATCAATGCCCATTTTAAATCCAGAATTGGGAGGGGCGTATAAGCAGACAACACCTTAGTATGGGTATAGTTTTGCGTAATCTGTTTCCCTGTTTCACCGTTTAATGCCTTGGAAACGGTTTGGGTCTGGATTTTTGCTGTTTTGGGAGATTTAAAGGCAGCTCCGGCAGAAAAGGTTTGCGGAGACAAAAAGGCATCTGAGCGCATGAGCAGATCCTGTCCCACAAGATAGGTTTCTCCGGTTTGTCCCATGCCGTCCCGCTTGGTCATTATTTGGTTCAAGGGTGCCAGGGATAATTGAAAAACCGCCACCCCGATCAAGTTGTCACCATCAAACACCGGTGAACCGATAAAGCTGACCGGCTCTTCACAGGATGGCCCATATCCGGTATAATCTTCCAAAACAATCTTTTTATGGTTTGACGTGGAGATTACCGTTTGAAATAACCGACCCAGCCGGGTGTCTTTAAGCGGCCCATCTTTCAGGCCGGCAGCAAAATCCGCTTTTTTTGAAACTGAATACAAAACAGTTCCATTCAGGGCATCCACCAGAAGAATATCCTGAAACCCAAATGTTTCCATATAGTTTCTGAAAGAAGGATGATATTCTCTGTGAGCCCTTGTGTAGCTTGACAGATCATTTGCCTCGTTCAGCAGTTTTTTGGACTCCATGGGGTGGGGGTTGGCTTTAATATAATAGTATTGCAGGGCAATGCCCTCGCTTGTCAGGCTGTTAAGCAGGGAATCAACATCAAATTTTCTCCCTGGATTTTTTTTTGTATACAACGGGCTGAACTCGGTTTCATAGAAATTTCGAACCTGGTTTTTAAATTCTGGAAGATTGGTTTCATCAATGTTGTTTTCAAAGGCAAAGGCTTCCAGATCGTCTTTGAATTTGAAAATGGCATCAATTGTCATTCTGTTGCTGGAAAAGGTGGCGATTTGGTTCTCAATGGTTTTAAAATAGGTGGACACCTGATTTTTTTTGATTTCCCGGACCGCCTCCAACTGGTTAAACGCTTGATTTTGAAGTGCTATTGTGGCTTTTGACATGGAAACAAGGCCGATAACAGCAAACGGTACGATCCCGACAAACAGGAAGGCCAGCACCAGCCGGGTTCCAAGTTTCAAATTTTTGAGCATAACCCGATCCTCTCTTTTAATCAGTTGATGTAAGTTCTGATGTTATTTTTCCCTGTTTTCAAAAAACGTTTTCACAAAGTCAATATGCTGTCGCATGCCTTGATAGGCCCCATCCGGATCACGATTGATCACCGCCGTCATGATGGCTGTATGTTGTTTTAAAATGAGCTGAATATTTTTGGGATTTTCATAAAGAAATCTTAGGCTTTCCATAATACCTTGAAAAAGGTAGTCATAAAAATTTTTCATGACCTGGATATGGAGTTGATTTTTTGTGGCATAGGCAACGGCCATGTGAAAGGATGTGTCTGCTTCCGTTCCAAGCCGTCCGGCCCGGATTTCTTTTTCCATTTCTTCCAGGCTTTGCTCCATGGCCTGGATGTCTTTTGAATCCGCGCGTTTGGCTGCAAGGGCTGCAGCAACACATTCCAATCCCATCCGTACTTCCAGGAGGTCATAAATAGTGGTATCCTGGGCATTCATGGCCGCTGCAAAAGGGTTTCCTGTTTTTGGATCCGGCACAGCCACAAAGGTTCCTTTACCTTGACGGTGCTCAACAAACCCCATGGTTACCAGGCGGCCGATTGCATTGCGAATGGTTGTCCTGCTGACCTTCATGGAATCGGCCATGTCCCTTTCAGTCAAAAGTCTGTCACCGGGCTTTAACTTGCCTCTGAAAATCAGCTCTTTTAACTGCTCAAATACCTGGTCGGAAATTTTTTGCTGTTTTATAGGTTTTAATAACGCCATACTATTTAATTCCTTGGGCATACAATTCTATGGGATGTTTAATATCAATATGGCTGCTGCCTTTTGAAAGCATGTCTGAAATGTGCATCATGCAGGCAGGGCAGCTTGTTGCAATGGTATGACAGCCGGTGGCCTCAATGTTTTCTTTTTTAATTTTTCCGATCTTGGAAGAAAGATCATAATGATACAGGTTGAAACTGCCGCCCATACCACAGCATCGGTCCGGATCAGCCATTTCTTTTAAGGTATACCCAGAAGACGCATGAATAACATCTCTGGGTTCCTTACGGACGCCAAGTGATTTTGCCAGATGGCACGGGTCGTGATAGGTCACAATTTTGGGTGTTTCACTGGATTCTGACTGGAGTTCCAACCCTGCCACACTGCTTAAAAACTGGCTGATATCAAGTGTTTTTTCAGCCAGAAGCGAAACCTGTTTCTCAAGGCCGGGGGTCTGGTTTTGAACCATGGAGGGCCACAGTTTTTTCAGCGTGGAGGTGCAGGTTGCACAGGCGGTTACAAGATAATCAAACTTTTCAACCGGGAACAGGTCTAAGTTGTATTTTACAAGGGATAAAAAGGTTAAGGTATCTCCGGCTGCTAAAGCCGGAATACCGCAGCAGCCCTGGTTTCTGGGAATAATTACTTGAAAATTGTGATGCAAAAGCACCTTGACCGTGGCAATGCCGACCCTTGGGAATATTTTATCAATCAGGCAACCTGAAAAAAAAGCCACTCTGGGGCCGGTCGGCTTGGCCTTGGCCATCAGCTGATCAATGGATTTTTGGAAGGGAATATCTGCAGCCGGAACAATGCTGCGATGGTTTAAAAGCGGTGATAAAATTTTTAATGATGCCGTCTGTGTATGGTCGTTGCTTGGCGTTAACACAAATTTTTGCAGTTTTGCACCCATATGGATGATCCAATCAAATACCTTTGGCTGGGCCAGCATTTTTCTGAAGATAATTTTTTTGATAAACGACAGTTTTAAATAGCCTGTGATGATGGCACGGGCTTTGATGAAGATATCGGTAACTTTAACGCCGCTGGGACAGTTTGCCGCACAGGAACCGCATAAAAGACATTTGTTGAGCCGCTTGTTGACACCATCTGGGTTGTCAAAGATGTCATTCATAAGAGACTCTAAAAGGACGAGTTTACCCCTTGCCACATCCGCCTCTTTGTGCGTCTGTTCAAACACGGGACACACCGACTGACACATGCCGCATTTCATACAGGAAACAAGCTGCTCTTCAAGCGTTCGCAGCTGGTTTGAAAGATCTTTCATTTCCGACATGTTAAACCCCCGATATTTTGCCTGGATTAAGGATATTATTGGGGTCAAGTGCTTTTCTCAGCCGTCTGGAAAAATCAACAGAGGCTTTTCCAATCTCATTTTCCAAAAATGCGGATTTGGCAATGCCTGTACCATGTTCACCGGAAAGCGTCCCCCCGAGGGCAAGTGCCTGACTGAAGATATCCTCAATGGCTTTTTCAACTTTGAGCCATTCTTTTTTATCCCGCCTGTCGGTTAGAATCGTCGGGTGAAGATTTCCATCCCCGGCATGTCCAAAGGTACCGATGGTCAGCTGGTGTTTTTGGGCTATTTTGGCCAGGCCTTTAACCATATCGGGAATTCTGCTTCTGGGGACGGTTGCATCTTCAAGAACCAGGGTGGGTTTCAATTTGGCAAGGGCGGACAATGCACTCCGCCGGGCAGCCCAGATTTTTTCTCTTTCTGCATCCGTCCGGGCTGTTTTTGTTTGATAGGCGCCATGCTTTTGACAAATGGCAACCACCTTTGATGCGTCTTCTTCTACCTGGCCGGGATACCCGTCAAGCTCAATCAGCAACAGCGCGCCTGCATCCGTCGGCAATCCGGCATGACTGAATGCTTCAACCGCCTGGATGGTAAATTTGTCCATCATTTCAAGTGTTGCCGGAACAATTCGGCTGGCAATAATGTCGGCAACTGCTTCAGAAGCATCTTCGATTGATTTGAAAGCTGTGATGATGGATTTGCGATGCTCAGGATAGGGAATCAATTTTAAGGTGATTTCATCCAGGATACCCAGCGTGCCTTCAGAACCGATCATCAGTCCCGTAATATTGTATCCGGTAACACATTTTACTGTTTTTGAACCGGTTCTGATGTGGTTGCCCATGGCATCAAAAAAATTGAGCCCCATGACATAGTCTTTGGTAACGCCGTATTTTAATCCCCTTAAGCCCCCGGCATTTTCCATTACATTGCCGCCCAGGGTGGAAACAGCCTGGCTGCCGGGGTCCGGCGGATAGAACAGCCCCAGAGCTTCCACACGGGAGGCAAGTTTTGCCGTTACAACACCGGGCTGGACAATGGCATACATGTCTGCTTCATTGATTTCAATAATGTTGTTAAAAAGCTGGGTTAAAAGAACGATGCCGTTGGCCATGGGAATGGTGCCGCCGCTTAAGTTGGTGCCGGCCCCCCGAACCGTTATGGGAAGCCTGTTTTCATGACACAGCACAATGATTTTACCCAGCTCCTCAGAAGTCCGGGGCATCAGGACAGCGGCAGGAGAAACAGAATCAAGCGGTGCGGCATCATAGGAATATGTTACCAGGTCTTCAGGTTCTGTTAAAACATGGTCTTTGCCAACAATATCTTGAAACGCGTTATATAAT
This sequence comes from Pseudomonadota bacterium, assembly GCA_018821715.1. Classification (GTDB taxonomy): domain Bacteria; phylum Desulfobacterota; class Desulfobacteria; order Desulfobacterales; family Desulfobacteraceae; genus Desulfobacula. Next base: position 44,427 of record JAHJLN010000057.1, read on the forward strand.
GATTTTTTGATCACAATACCTCCCAAAAATTGGTAGTACCAATATTTTTATATATGAATTGGTTTATAATGGTATTTTATGTTTATGGTACTTCCTAAATAATTTTTCTTCTCTTGTTTATCTGATAAGCCCTATTAAATAAAGGATTAACAGATAGTTTTTTAAAATGCAACATAAAAAATTTTTTTCTTGACAATAAGAAATCGAATGATTTATGTATTGGTATTACCAATTTTAAAAGAAACCAATTTGGGAGAAAGTCAATGAATGTCAATGAACCGGAAATTAACCCAGGCGATATTTTAATACTCTCGGATGAACACTATATTCTGGAAAATGTCTGTATTGTCAGTGGAGCAGGTACCGGTATCGGCCGTGCCGTTGCAGTGGCTGCTGCTGCCAACGGTCTAACAACCCTGGGCCTGGACATTAATGCTGCTGAGGGTGAAAAAACGGTTGGAATGGCCAAAAAAGCCGGCGGCAGGATGGTGTTTCTTAAAACCGACCTGACAAAAGACACAGATATCCAAAGGGCTGTACAAAAAGCCGGCGAGTTAGGGAATATTAGATTTCTGGCAAATATTGCCGGTATTCAGCATATTGATTCTGTTGAAAATTTTCCCATGGAAACATATGATTTAATGGAAAGAATCATGCTCAGGGCACCGTTTTATTTGTCAAAGCTTGTCATTCCCCATATGAAAAAAGGCGGGAACTGGTATGGTGCCATTGGTAATATGGCCTCTGTCCATGCCCATATCTGTACAAAGAACAAACCGGTTTACAATATAACAAAATTCGGTCTGCGGGCTCTGAGCCAGTCCATCTCGGCAGAGGGAGAGGGAAAGATACGATCCTTTACGGTCAGCAGCGGTTTTGTAAAAACCCCATTGGCATTGAACCAGATTCCATCCCAGGCGGAGCAGCGAAACCTGACGACGGATCAGGTGATCACCGATGTGATGATGGGCAAGTCCAGAGTCAAGGAAATGATGTCTCCAATTGAAGTGGCCAATCTGTTTGTTTTTGGATTTTCACGCTTTTCAAAATACCTGGTCGGTGGTGACCTTTTATTTGATGGGGGAATGACCTTAACATATTAACGGGTGGGAAAAGGAGGGAAATACAGTACAGGACTCGAGGCAGGCAAATGGTAATATTTAAATTTTTAGGAGGGAAAATCAATGTTTAAGAACAATTTGGTGAAAATTTTAATTTCAATGGTGACATTTGTTTTTGTTTTATCTTTGAATCCAGCTTTGGCTGCAGAAAAAAAGGTGCTGTTAAAAGTGCCGGTCTGTTTTTCCACAGCCCTTCCAGGACTTGGCAGTACAATCCCATGGGTGGCTGAAAGAATTGAAACAGCCAGTAACGGTACGCTGAAGATGAACGTGTATGAGCCGGGAAAACTGGTCGCACCTTTTGAAATCCTGGGCGCAGTTTCAGCCGGTAAAATCAATGCCGGATATGCAACGGCAGGGTACTGGGCCGGTAAAATCCCAGCATCCCCTATTTTTTCTGCGATTCCCTTTGGCCCGGAAGCAGGGGAAATGCTGGCCTGGCTCTACTATGGAAATGGTATGAATTTATACCAGGAAATGTATGACAGCCATGGGTATAATGTAAAAGTCCTTGTCTGCGGTGTTATTGCACCGGAAACCTCCGGCTGGTTTACCAAAGAAATTCAGAGTGCAGATGATATTAAGGGGTTAAGAATTAGATTTTTTGGTCTTGGCGGGCAGGTCATGCAGAAACTGGGCGCATCTGTCAGCCTTCTGCCGGGCGGTGAAATTTTCCCTGCACTTGAGAAAAAGGCCATTGACGCCACAGAGTTTTCCATGCCTGCTATTGACGAACGTCTTGGGTTTTATAAAATTGCCAAATATAATTACTTTCCCGGCTGGCATCAGCAGGCAACAGCATTTGAACTCCTGATCAACAAAGATGTCTGGAATGGGATGAGTGATCATCAAAGAATGGTCATTGAAATGCTTTGCAAGGCCGCTACATTGGATGCATTTGCTTATACAGAAGCCATCCAGGCCAAGGCAATGAAAGAGAATGTTGAACATCGCGGTGTGAAAAACATGTACTGGTCTCCTGAAATGCTGGCCACATATAAATCTGCATGGGAAGAAGTTGCCAAGGAGCAGGCAGAAAAAGATGTCTTTTTTAAGAAAGTATGGGATGATGTCAGTGCCTTCCGTGCTGAATATAAGACATGGCAGACATATGGATTTCTGCCCCGCCCGGCACCTCCGAAATAAGAACAGGCAAGCGTAACCGAACGTGTGCGGACAGCCGTGCTGCCCGCACTATTTTTTAAAAAAGTTGATCAATTTCAGGAAAACACCATGAAGACTGAAAAGAGCAGTTCCGTGAAACTATGCGATTCTCTGGATAAATTTGTAATGGGGATTGGTCATGTGGCCATGTGGAGCAATGGGATCCTCATTTTTGTGATCATCCTCCAGGTCATTCTCAGGTATGGTTTCGGCCATGGCCTGGTGACCCTGGAAGAATTGCAATGGCACCTTTATGCCGTGGGCATCATGTTTGGGGCATCCTATGCCGTAACCCTGGACAGCCATATCCGGGTGGATATTATCCATGCCCGGCTTTCTAAAAAATGGCAGGCCCGGTGGGACCTTTTTGGGATTGTTTTTCTGCTGCTGCCCTTTATCATTATCATTTTTCACCAGAGCCTGGATTTTGTGTATGAATCCTGGCGGGTGGCTGAAAGATCCGATGCGCCCATGGGGCTGCCGTTCCGCTGGCTGATCAAAGGGGTCATACCGGCCAGTTTCGGTCTTTTGATTGTTTCAGTCGTGTCCCGGGCCATACGAATCATACATAATTTGAAAAGAGGATAGAAAATGGAATTTAATGATTACCTGGTCATCGGGATGTTCCTGACCTTTATTTCCCTTTTGTTCACCGGTTTCCCCGTGGCCTGGGTTCTGGGTGGGGTTTCTGTCCTGTTTACATTTGTGGGGTATATTGCCGATCTTTATTTCGGCACCTGGACAGGACTTGATTATCTTACTCTGGGCATGTCTGTGAACCGAATATTTAAATTCATGGACAACTGGGTCCTGGTGGCCCTGCCCATGTTTATCTTCATGGGATTGATGCTGGACAGAAGCGGCATTGCAGAGAAATTGATGAAATCCATGCAGCATCTGTTTGGAAATGTAAGGGGTGGGCTTGCCGTGACCGTTACCACCATTGGAATTATCCTTGCGGCTTCCACCGGTATTATAGGGGCTTCGGTTGTCCTTTTAGGGCTTCTTTCCCTGCCGGCAATGATGAAACAGGGGTATTCCAAAACCCTTGCCTTAGGAACCATTGCAGGGTCAGGAACGCTTGGGATCCTGATTCCGCCGAGTATCATGCTGGTAATCATGGCGGATCAACTGGGCCTGTCTGTCGGAGACCTTTTCATGGGCGCCGTGATTCCCGGTATTATCCTGGGCGCGCTCTATATCTTTTATATCCTGATTTTCTGTCTGGTGAAACCGGCTGCAGCGCCCCTGGACCAGGATCGCAAACCCTTGGGGTTGAAAGTTATCTGGGATATTTTTGTCAGCATTCTTCCGCCGGGCCTGTTGATCCTGGCAGTACTTGGATCCATCTTTGCCGGAATGACCACGCCGACTGAAGCAAGCGGTGTGGGGGCCTTAGGGGCAACCTTGCTGGCATTTGCCAATAAAAAATTGAGCATGAAAGTCATTGTCGAAGTAATGAAATCCTGCTTCAATACAACCGCTTATATTTTTGCTATCTTTTTAGGCGCCACCTGTTTTGCCCTTGTTCTGAGGAGCCTGGGAGGGGATAACCTTATAGAAAGAGCGCTTACCGGACTGCCTTTCGGTCCTCACGGCGTCATGCTGGTGATCCTCGGGGCAGTGTTCCTGCTGGGATTTTTCCTGGACTGGATTGAGATTACCCTGATCGTACTCCCCTTGATTGCGCCGGTTGTTTCATCCCTTGGATTTGAAATAGATGGGCATGGGGTAGTGGATAACCCGGAACTGATCTGGTTTGTCATGCTGATTGCCGTGACGCTCCAGACCTCTTTTTTAACACCGCCTGTGGGATTTGCGTTGTTCTATTTAAAAGGGGTCTGCCCGCCGGAAATAAAGTTGATCGATATTTATAAAGGGGTTGTTCCGTTTATCATTCTCCAGCTCATCGGCCTTGGCATTATTATCCTCTGGCCACAGCTTGTTATCTGGCTGCCATCGATCGCATACGGATAATAAATTTATATTGCCCGAGTTAAAAAAAACCGTGATATTCGATGTGGTAATGCTATAGTGGCTAAACCAAACAGCAAATTATCAAGGGGATATTGTATTCAAATTTTGATGAAAAAGGGTAAGGTCATTGAATAAAGAAAAATTAATATCAAAATTTAAGGAAAAGGCATCCCTGGTTGCAGCCATTGTGCATGAGGTGCCGGGAATAACAGAGGCCTTAAAAAAGACGGTTGAACTTTGTCTTGAAAAAGATCTTTGTGAAAATCTTATGCCGACCACCCAAACGCCCGGCAATTTAAAAATTATTGCCGCGCCGAATCTTGAACCGGAAGTTTATGACGCATTGCAGCTGCTGTGTAAAAAAAATGGGATCACCCTGATAAAAGAGGATGTGCGACATCACCCCGGCGGAATTGAGATGGGGGTGACGGTTATGGATTTTGGCATTGCAGAAACCGGCACCCTTGTATTGAATTCGGATTCAGAGGAAACAAGACTGTCCACCATGTTATGTGAAACCCATGTGGCCATTTTAAAAACGTCTGATATTCGGGAAACCGCCCTGATAATGTCAGAGGAGCTCAATGAGATGGTAAAAAAACCGTCATCTTATACTGCTTTTATAACCGGTGCCAGCAGAACAGCAGATATTGAACGGGTTCTTGCCATTGGCGTTCACGGACCTCTGGCACTTCATATCCTGTTGACAGGGGATTGATCATGGAAAAAAAAGAAAGTTTTAAAGAATATAAAGACCGGCTTGACACTGCCCTGGAAAATGATTTTTTAAGAACTGCCATGGATAATTTTGCTGTGGCATACAGGACATCACGGGTCACGGCTTTTTTGGAAATGGATGTGGATGCTGTTATTAAAGAAGTGGCTGCCATCAAGGCCGATGCAGTAAAAAATAATGACCGTCTGCTTTCCCGGTTTATCTCAAAAGCCAAAGAAAACGGTATCACGGTTCATCTGGCAGATACGGCTGAGGATGCCAACCGCATCATTTCACAGATTGCAGAACAGACCCGGTCCAAAAAAATAGTCAAATCAAAATCCATGACCGCAGAAGAGATCCACCTGAATCAATGGCTGGAAAATAAAGGCCTTGAGGTGACGGAAACAGATCTTGGGGAATGGATCGTGCAGCTGAGAAAAGAAGGCCCGTCCCACATGGTCATGCCGGCCATCCACCTGTCCCGCCACCAGGTGGCGGAGTTGTTTTCCGATGTTACAAAAAAACACCAGGATTCTGAAATAGAAAATCTGGTTAAAGTTGCCCGACGGCAGCTCAGGGAAAAATATATCCAGGCGGATATGGGGATAACAGGCGCCAATTATGCCATTGCAGAAACAGGCACCCTAGGGATTGTCACAAATGAAGGCAATGCAAGGCTGGTGTCCACCCTGCCCAAAGTTCATGTGGCCCTTGTTGGAATCGATAAGCTTGTGCCGTCCATAAAAGACGCGCTCAGTATTAACCGGATTTTGCCGAGGAATGCCACGGGCCAGGCCATCACTTCCTATGTCACCTGGATTACCGGACCTTCGGAATGTAAGACCGCGCCTGAAGAAAAACGGCAGATGCATATTGTATTTCTGGATAACGGTCGAAAAAAAATTGCACAGGATCCTGTGTTTGCCCAGGTGCTTCAGTGCGTCAGGTGCGGGGCCTGTGCCAATGTCTGTCCGGTTTACCGGATGGTCGGCGGACACCGCATGGGGTATATCTATATCGGGGCCATCGGCCTGATTACCACCTATTTTTTTCATGGCAGCCAGAATGCAAAACATCTGGTGCAGAACTGCACCAACTGCGGGGCCTGTAAAGCGGTCTGCGCAGGGGGCATTGACCTGCCAAGGCTTATCAAGGAAATTCATTCTAAAATTCAGGATGAACTGGGGCATCCGTTAAAAAGTCTGCTGCTGGGAAAGATGTTGAAAAACAGGAAGCTGTTTCACAGGCTCTTAAGAACGGCAAGCCTTGCCCAGAAACCGATGACCGGCGGAACCCCTTATCTGCGTCATCTGCCCATGATATTCTCAAAAGACCACAATTTCAGGATCCTGCCGGCCATCACGGATAAACCTTTCCGTGACCGGTTTGAAAGTTTGTGCTCACCCGTTAAAAAACCAACGTGTAGAATTGCCATTTTTTCCGGCTGTGTCCAGGATTTTGTCTATCCGGAGCACCTGGAAGCTGCCATGGAATTGTTCCATGGAGCAGGTGTACAGGTTGAATTTCCCATGGATCAGTCCTGCTGTGGGCTTCCGGCGCTGATGATGGGTGAAAAGCAGGCTGCCGTGGATGTGGGGCTTTCAAATATCAAGGCTTTTAAAAATCTTGATGTTGATTATATTGTCACCCTTTGCGCATCCTGTGCCTCTCATCTTAAAAACCACGTGCCGGACCTTGTTGAAAATTATGCGGCAAAAGAGGCGGCTCAATTTTCTGAAAAGATCATGGTACTCAGCCAGTTCATCAATAAAGTGATGGGAATCAACCATATTAAAAACACTGCCGATGCCGCCAAGACCGCCTTTCATTCTCCCTGTCATCTGTGCCGGGGGCTTGGTATCCGGACAGATCCAAAAACAGTGATTGCCCACTCGGGTCACGACTATGTTAAAACAGATGAAGAAGAGACCTGCTGCGGGTTCGGGGGGAGTTTTTCCGTCAATTTTCCTGGGGTTTCAAAAGAAATTTTAACTCGAAAACTGGATGATGTTGAAAAATCAGGGGCCACTCTTTTAGTGACGGAATGCCCGGGATGTGTTATGCAGCTTGAAGGCGGGGCTTTAAAGCAGAACAGAAATTTTAAAGTAAAACATTTAAGTCAGATTCTTCAACCCTCGAGACCATCATCAACCTGAAAAAAAGGGTGGACCTAAGGTCTTAACGGGTTGATCAATCAAATGGTGTGAATGATGAAACTCATCATTGTGGGACTTGGTTTTGGCCTGGTGTGCTACATGTTTATTCTTGCGGCACTCTATTTTTTTCAGGGCAAACTTTTGTTTTTTCCGGGTTCAACCCGATTCGAAGACTGTCCTGAGATGGAAAAACGTCATGCCGCAGCTGAAACCTTCGGAGATATCCGCTACTATCTTCAGATAAAAAAGGATGCGGATTCCTGGATTGTCATCTTTCACGGGAATGCCGGTAATGCCTGCGATCGCATCTATTTTCTTGACCTGTTAAAAAACACCACTTCCAATCTGGCAGTCTTTGAATACCCGGGTTTTGGGAAAGACTTGAATGTGCCCGGTGAAACCATTATTCTTAAGCAAGCCCTTGAACTGATTCTTTATATCAAAAAAAAGGATGCAGCACATCTGCCGGTTTACCTTATGGGGGAGTCCCTGGGAACCGGGGTGGCCACCTTTGTTGCAACCCGTACCGATATCAGAGGCTTGATTCTTATCTCCGCTTATCCTTCCCTTGCCCAGGTGGGCCAGTATCATTATCCTTTGTTTCCGGTAAACTATTTAATAAGACACAAATTTAAGGCTCACGCCTGGGCCGGACAAACGGCAACGCCGGTGATTCTTTTTCATGGCAGTAATGATGATATTATTCCCATTCATTTTGCCAGGCGCCAGGTTTTAAATTTTACGGGTGAAAAAGAGCTGGTTGAGATTCCGGGTTGCGGGCACAATGATATTGTCGATGTTGGCGAAACAATTTTAAAACAAAACATCCAAAAGTTTATATCAAAAACGGTTGGTGCTGTTTCAAATAAATAATAAATTATCGTGGTTTGTCAGTTCAGTGTAAAGGCCATGTATTTGATGGTCTTTCCCTTTGATTGTGCAGCTTTCTCAAACGCGGAAACAATGTCAGGCGCACCGATGGTGCAGTCTTCAGTTTCATGGATATTGTCTGATGCCTGGACAACACATCCGCCAAAGTGTTCAACAGATTTCCGGGTGTAAGTGTAGAGCAGATCGCTGTCCGTCTTCAAATGTACTGTACCGCCGGGGATGAGCAGGTGTGCATATGCGTCCAGAAAGGGGGCGGCAGACAGCCGGCACTTGACGGTCCGTTTTTTCGGGTGGGGGTCAGGAAAGGTAAGCCAGATTTCATGTATGGATTGTTCGACAAAGAATTCCTTTATCCGTTCGATCCGGGACCGAAGGAAAAGAACATTTTCAAGGCCGTGGGCAATGGCTTTTTCTGCGCCGACACACATGCGATGACTCTTGCTGTCGATTCCCACGCAAAGCCTTTGGGAATCGGCAGCAGCAAAGGCAAGGCTGTATTCACCTTTGCCGCACCCAAGTTCGAGAACTTTTTCCATGTTTTGGTAGCGTTCCTCATACCAGGGATATGAAGCCGGTGGTCGGGACTCGCCAAACAAGGAAAAGGTCACATTGGGCAGATATTTGACGCGTTCGTATTTGTGAAGTTTGTTTTTTGACATGGTGAAAATTTTAACTTTCTTGAAATTTGTCCAAGGCCAGGAGATAGGAGAAATAAAATTCAGTGTCAACCGATGAATCCCTGATTGTTTGAAAAAGAGTTCCATTCAATCTGTATATTGCCTGATTTTACAGTTAAGCTGCTTGATGGAAAATGGTTTTTCGATCAAGTCGGAAAACCCGAAATCTTTGTATCTTTTGATATTCACATCATCGGAATGCCCGGTCATGAGAATCCCCCTGATATCGGGATCTGTCTTTTTAAGCTGTGCCATGGTTGGATATCCGCCCAAGCCGTTGTGGATATCAAAATCAAGCAGGGCAAGATCAATTTTTTTGCCACTGGCGTTGGCTTTTTTGCAAATTTCAATGGCCTGAGTCCCGTTTGATGCCAGAAGGGTTTCATACCCCATTCGGGTTAACAGCTGGGAAATGACCTCCAGGATCAGTTCGTCATCATCCATGACCAGCATCCTTTTTACATTTTTATTCAAAATAGATTCAGTTGGATGGGGATGCATTTCTTTTCCCTTGTTCTCTAACTCTTTCCCATTGAAAACCGGTAGAAAAATGTAAGCAGTTGTTCCTTTTTTTGTGATGGATTCAATATGAACTGTGCCGCCATGTCTTGCAATGATGGACCAGGCAATACTCAGGCCAAGACCGGTGCTTTTTTTATTGTCCAATGGTTTGGTAGTAAAATAGGGATTAAAAATCATGTCCAGATGATCCCGGGAGATGCCGCGGCCTGAATCTGTAATGGAAATGGAAATTCGGGGATTTTTTAATTCCTGTTCCAGGTATCGCACAGATACATCAATTCGGCCGATGCCATCCATGGATTCTATGGAGTTCTGAAGAATGTTTTTTATGGCAGCCTCTATCTGGTCAGGGTCTGCATAAAAATTGCCTGGAATTTTATCGGATTCAAATGTATAGATAATTTTTTCAGGGTCAAGGGTTTTTTCCAGCGTCTGTCGGATAAGACTTTCAATATTGATTTTTGCTTTGACCGGTCCGCCGCCTCTTGCAAAAGAAATCAGCTTTGATGATATGCTCTTGGCTTGCAGAACGCCTTTTTCAGCAATTTGAAGAAATTTTTGTGTTTCACTGTCCGGGCAGGTGAGTTGGGCAAGGTTGATATTCCCTATGATCATAGACAGGGTATTGTTGAAATCATGGGCAACCCCGCCTGCAAGGGTACCGATGCTTTCAAGCTTTTTGGACGTTTCAATGGCTTTTTCAAATTCCCGGAATAATTTTTCATGTTCTTTTTTTTGTGTGATATCAAAGGCAGTCTCCAGCCGGACAATCCTTTTATCGTACCATTCAATGGCCTTATCAACAATACTGTACCAGCGAAGGTTCCGAGTGTTGCAAAATTCCCACTCATAGGGCTCTCCTTGGCTCCCGTCCGGATTGAGCAGCCGTTTGTTCGTACAGAAAGGACAGGGTCCTGCCTGGTCCTTCTGAATAACCTGCCAGCATTTTTGTCTTTCAAGGGCCAGTGGGTTATAAGATCCAAAAGTTTTCATAAATTTTTTATTGGCATAAATCAGGTCATGTGTCTGTATATCCGAAACATAAACGATGGCCTCCATGGAATCAAAGATACTCTTGAATATGGTAAACCCCTGTTCATTTTTCTTTTTTTGAGTGGCGCGGTTTATCAGCTGATCATATCTGTTTTCCGCTTTTTCAATGGCATCATACAGATCCTTCATGTCTTTAACCGGTTTTCGCAGATAATCAAAAGCATTGTTCTGTTTTAATGCATCAGCTGCACTATCAACAGTTGCATATCCGGTAAGAAAGATGATCTGAACATAAGGGTCAATTGTTTTTAGTTCATGCATCAGTTCAATACCGCCCATTTCATCCATCTGAATGTCAGAGATTACAACCTTGAACAAACTGGTTTTAAAGATTTCAATGGCATCAGGGCCATTGGATGCGGTTTGAACAAAAAAACCTTTGTTTTCAAACAATACCTTGAATGATTTTATCAGGTGCGGCTCGTCGTCAACAATAAGAAGTTTTTTTCCCATGATTTTGCGGATACTCCTTTAAATTCACCTATATTACTTGAACTTTTTTGGACTCAGATCCGGATTTTAAATATGATGGCAGGAGATCATAAACTTCGCAAGGTTTTTTTATGCTTTTTCGATTGTCGATTTTCAGGGAATCCTCAATTTTTGCATCACTTAAATCCAGTGGATCGGGCTTTTGGGACAGACAGTCTCCTTTTGTATCTGTAAAAGGGATGATCAGTGGTCCATTGCTTTCCAGAACATATGCCATCTGTCCGTTCAGCAGCAGCGTTCCTTTGCTGTTATATACATCAATCCCTGTGGTAATTTTGCCCCCCTGGGATACAATTTTAATCAAAGCATCAATATCAATTTTACCGGCCAAAAATCAGATTCCTTTATATCACAGGTTTTATCCTATTATTGTTTCGATCTTTAATTCAAACAATGTTTACACAAGGATACAAAAAATTCAATAGGTGAAAACACCTATTTTATGTAAAAAGGCTCATGATTATTTCATAAGCTTATGCCTGAAAATCAGAGTTGCTCAATCGAAATTCATGTATATAATATGGGTATACATGAATGACCATAACCCCAAATCCATGGAGGTTTTTATATGACAATCCTAAACAAGATTTCGGCAGAAGAAGCCAAAAACAGGGTGGATGCAAGCCTGTCCCTGCTGGTGTGTATCTATGATGATGACAAATTTAATTCACATGCCCATCTTGAAGGGGCAATTCCCATGAGTGAATTTTTAAAATTAAAACCTGATCTTGCCAAGAATACGAACATTATTTTTTATTGAGGCTGAGCAGACGATAAATCTTCGGCAGGTCTTGCCGTACAATATACTCAGGAAGGATACACCCATGTCCGGGTCCTTGATAAGGGAATCAATGGATGGAAAGAAGCAGGATTTAATATTATTTAAATGAAAACTAAGGGTCATGGCAACAGGTATTGCCTGCCATGACCCTTAGACGTCATACCTTTTATTGAGCGTTATGAATTCCGACTTCTTCAAATGTTTTAATGTCTGCAAGGATTCTTGTGGAAAGATCTAAAAGTTCCATGCAGACAGCAGCGCCTGTCCCTTCTCCCAGTCTGAATTTCAGATCAATCAAGGGATCAAGACCGAGTCTTTCATGCATGAACCTGTGACCGATTTCAACGGATTTGTGGCTGACAAACAGATAATTTTTCGCTGCAGGACAAAGTTCACAGGCAATGAGCGCCCCGGCAGTGGAAATCAAACCGTCGCAGATAACCGGGATGCCTTTGGCTGCAGCCCCCAGGACAAGACCGGCAAGTCCCCCGATTTCAAGGCCCCCGACCTTTGACAGAACATCAATGGGGTCCCCGGGATCAGGGGTATGAAGGGCAAGCCCTTTTTTGATGACCGCAATCTTGTTTTTCAAGGTCTGGTCATCAATCCCGGTTCCGCGGCCGGTCAGTTTTTCAACTTCAATGCCGGAAAAGGCTGCAATGATGGCGGAAGACGGGGTGGTGTTGCCGATCCCCATGTCACCGGTTCCCAAAAGATCGACGGGTGCTTCTGCCTCAAGTTCGTTTACAATCTCAATCCCTGCTTCAATGGATAAAATAGCCTGGGCCCTTGTCATGGCAGGTTCTTTTGTAAAATTGGCAGTGCCGTATCGTATCTTTTTATGAAAGATGGGAAGATCAGGTTCAAAGTCATGATTTACCCCCAGATCGGCCGCTTTTACGATGGCACCGGCATGCTTTGCGATGACATTGACCGATGCCCCGTTGTTAGCGAAATTATACACCATCTGGGGGGTGACTTCAGACGGGAAAAGGCTGACGCCTTCTTCGGTCACCCCGTGGTCACCGGCACAGGTTACAATCCGTTTGTTGGAAAGATGAACATTAATGGTGCCTTTAATGGCGGCAAGCCTGGCAGAAATATCTTCCATAATTCCAAGACTTCCGGCCGGCTTGGCCTGGTTGGCAAGCCGTTCTTTGGCTGCATGAAATGCATCTTCATTCAGTGTTTTTTTAATGGATAAAATGGTCTGGTCTAATAATGTCATAATAACTACCTCTTATCTGTAATATCATTTTTAAATATTTCCATCCCTTTTTTCATGGCACAGAAATCTCCGCACATGGTGCAGGTTTCCTTTTGTAACGGCGCTTGACGCTCCCGGGTTTTTTTAGCAATCCTGGGGAATAACAGATAGGTTTCAAGATCATCCCATCTCATGTCCCGCCTTGCCATGGCAGCCTGTTTTTCATTCTCCCGACGGTCCGGGTATTTGGAAATATCCCCGATACGGACCGCAAGTCGTGTGGCCCTTACCCCTTCTCTGACATCATTGATATCCGGCAGGGCAAGATGTTCGGCAGGGGTGATATAGCAGACCAGATCCGCCCCGAATCTGGCTGAACTTGCCGCACCAATGGCAGCTGAGATATGATCGTATCCTGCACCGGTATCGCAGGGAATGGGTCCCAGGACATAGTAGGGCGCATTGCCGGACATGCGTTTTTCCAGCATGATATTGCCTTCGATTTCATCCAAGGGGACATGTCCCGGGCCTTCCACCATCATCTGGCAGCCGAGGCCCCGGCCGATTTCCGCCAGCTCGCAGTTGATGATCATTTCCGCCATCTGGGCCCGGTCATGGCTGTCATGAATAGCGCCTGCCCTTATACCGTTACCAAGGGAGAGAACAGCATCATATTTTTTCATCAGCGCGCACACCCGGTCAAACTGCTCATACAACGGGTTTTCTTTTTTATTGATGTCCATCCAGGCCACCATGTAAGTTCCCCCTTTGGAGGCCAGGCCCCCGTAACGGAAACCCTGTTTTCTGAGGCGTTCAATGGTGTACTGATTGATCCCGCAGTGGATTGCCATAAAACTCAACCCGTCATCCAGCTGCTTTTCGATCAGATCGAACAGGTATTCAGGATCTAATTTTGCCGGGTTTTTATATTTGCGGATGGTTTCCTTAAATGCCTGATACAGCGGCACATTACCCACGGCAAGATCGGTATGGGCAAGCACCGTTCTCCTGATCTCATCCAGGTCCCCGTCAGCAGACAATTCCATCAGGGTGTCCGCCCCTTCTTCCTGGGCAGCCCTAGCCTTTTTCACTTCAAGATCAATGTCACAGATATCCGAAGATGTACCGATGGAAGCATTGACCTTGGTTCGAAGGCCGGTTCCGATTCCAATAACAATCTGGTTTTTTCTGCTTGGATTGCAGGGAATGACGATTTCGCCTTTTGCCACGTGTTCCATGATAAAGGCTTCAGACAGTCCTTCGGATTGGGCAATGAGTTGAATTTCTTTTGTAATAGTGCCCTGGCGGGCATGTTCAAGTTGTGTTGTCATAGTCTCCTCGCTATCAACCCTCTTACAAAATTCAAAAAGGATTCTGTAAGAGATGAATTCTTACAAAACCCTTTACCATCGAGTTCCACAATGATCGTTACCTGGCTCGTCTTCTGACTTCCGGCATTAAATCTGATTTTTTTGCCTTCCCGTTTTCACAGTGGCTGTTGCAAAAAAACAGATATTTCCGGTTACAGCGGCGGGACCGTCACGGAATTACACCGTGTTCCGTTTGCCAAGGCAACCTTAAAAATATTAAAAACTATTTATAAGATTCAAGGAATCAAGTCAATATCTTCTTTACAATTCTTATAGTTTATTCAATAAAGAAACGATTTCCACGGATAAGGAGAACCACTGATATCAATGAAAACAAATGAACTGACAGGCCCGCCCCTTGCAGTGGCCTGGTTTATCTGGGGCTTGGGGGCACTTTTTTATCTGGCCGGATTTTTCCAGCGGGTCGCCCCGGCCGTAATGACCCGGGAACTGATGCGCGATTTTAATATTTCTGCCTCAGGGCTGGGTCACCTGTCAGGCCTGTATTTTTATGCCTATGTGGCCATGCAGATTCCCACAGGGATACTGGCCGATACCCTGGGCCCTCGAAAACTTCTGACGGCCGGCTGTCTTGTGGCAGGCATGGGCACCCTTCTTTTTGCCCTGTCCCAGCAATTTTTTTGGGCCGGACTTGGCAGGTTTCTCATCGGCGGGTCTGTGGCGGTCGCTTTTGTAGGACTGCTCAAGCTGTCCTCTTCCTGGTTTCCCAAAAAAATCTATGCCTTTGTTGCTGGGAATGCCTTGTCCATCGGGCTCATTGGCGCTGTAACCGCAGGGCCGCCGTTAAGATTTCTCATGGATACGTTTTACTGGCGACAGGTTATCAGCGTCACCGGTGCGATGACCCTTCTGCTGGGTGCCCTGATCTGGTTTATTGTCAGGGACTGGCCGCAGGAGAAAGGGTATCCCGGGTTTACGCAAAAAATTCCCTTGCCAGCGGTATTATCAGTTGCCGGCATCCGGCATGGACTTTTCACGGTGTTAACATATCGAAATACCTGGCTTTTGTTTGTTATTCCTGGTGGGATTG
This sequence comes from Pseudomonadota bacterium, assembly GCA_018821715.1. Classification (GTDB taxonomy): domain Bacteria; phylum Desulfobacterota; class Desulfobacteria; order Desulfobacterales; family Desulfobacteraceae; genus Desulfobacula. The sequence continues at coordinate 59,607 of JAHJLN010000057.1, forward strand.
TCGGGTGCATCCTCACCTTTTCCGGTCTGTGGGGCGTGCCCTATCTTATTTCCCACCACAGTTTAAGCCCGGTCAGGGCAGCGTCCTTAAGTTCTGTGCTGCTCGTTGCCTGGGCCCTGGGAGCGCCTTTTTTCGGATGGGTGTCCGACCGGATGGGAAAACGAAAACCGTTGTATATTGCAGGAAGCACAGTGGTTGCCCTGGGATGGGCATTGATCCTGTTCCAGGAAAATCTTTCTTTTTCTCAACTGGTCATGGCTTTTTTTGTTACCGGTTTTTGTTCCGGCTGTATGATCGTCAGTTTTGCTTTTGTTGCGGAATCGGTTCCCGCATCCCTGTCCGGAACCGTCTCCGGTTTGACCAACATGGGGGTGATGATGGGCCCGATGTTACTCCAGCCGATTGTGGGCCGGATTCTGGACAGCAATTGGACAGGCCAGATGGTCAACGGGGTAAGGGTCTATTCCCTTGATGCCTACGAATACGGGTTTATACCCATGATCGCTTGGGTTTTTTTATCTGTCCTGCTCCTGTTTTTTACCAAAGAAACCCACTGTCGTCAGATGACCTGAGCAAAAAGACGAGGACCATTGATAGCGCTTTCACTTTCAGGCGTATGGATAATCCAGAAGGCACGGGATTAACCCTGAGAATTTTTTTAGAATTATATTGACAAACCCGACCCGGTTTAAGTAGTAAGGCAACAGTTAGTTCACTGGGGGTGCTTTTCTTAAAAAGCTGAGAGAAGTTGAAAACTTCAACCCTTGGAACCTGATACGGTTAGTACCGGCGTAGGGAAAGTGTATGAAACATCCAGTTCGTTTATTTCTTATCTTTTCTTTATATTCCGAAAATCTAATATCACCGTTCAGGAACCATGACATTTTATGGGTAATGGTATGGAGGTTTTATGAACATACGCTTGAACGGCAAACAAGTGGCATCAAAAAGCCGGACCCTGATGGACCTTGTCCTGGAAAAGGGATTTGATCCAGACGCTTTGATTGCCGAGGTCAATTTTAAAGTGATCCGGCAGGAGATCTGGAAAGAGGTTGCCATAAGAGAAGGCGATATAATTGAGTTATTAAGTTTTGTGGGGGGAGGATAAATGACGGATATTCAAAAGGATACGCTCATCCTGGGCAAGGTTGAATTTACAAGTCGCCTGTTCACCGGGACAGGCAAATTTGCCTCCAGGCAGCTGATTGCGCCCATGCTTGAGGCAAGCGGGTCCCAGTTGATCACCATTGCACTTCGACGGGTGGACTCTGATTCAAAAAATGAAAACATATTAAATGACATCCCGGATTCAGTTGTTCTGCTGCCCAATACCTCAGGGGCCAGAACGGCAGATGAAGCCGTTCGTATCGCAAGGATCGCAAGGGAAGCCGGATGCGGTGATTTCATTAAAATAGAGGTGATCACAGACATGAGATACCTGCTGCCGGATAATCATGAAACCCTCAAGGCCACCCGGATCCTGGCAAAGGAAGGATTTGTGGTTCTTCCCTATATGATGCCGGATATTACCGTGACCCGACAGCTCTATGATGCCGGTGCCGCCGCCGTCATGCCCCTTGGTTCACCCATCGGAACCAACCGGGGACTTGAAACAAAGCCCTTGATCCAGATGATGATCGAGGTAAGTAAACTCCCCGTGGTGGTGGATGCCGGTATCGGCAGGCCGTCCCAGGCAGCGGAAGCCATGGAAATGGGCGCGGATGCGGTCCTTGTCAATACAGCGATTGCCACAAGCAAGGATCCTGTCCTGGCAGGAAAAGCATTTTCTCTGGCAGTAAAAGCCGGCAGAATGGCCTATCTTTCCAACATGGCGGATAAAAACGATCATGCCCGTGCCTCTTCGCCCCTTACCGGGTTTTTAAGGGAGTAAAAAATGTCTTTTATGAACACGGTCACCCGGTTTGAATTCTTTGATTTTAACGGATATTTCAAGGCCGTTACGAATGCGGATATCCAAACGTCTTTGAACCGGGACCATCTTGACACGTATGATCTTCTCAACCTCTTATCCCAGCCTGCCCAGGATTTTTTAGAACCCATGGCCCAAAAAGCTCAGAAAATAACCCTTCAGTATTTCGGCAGAACCATCGGGCTTTATGCCCCCTTGTATATTTCAGATTATTGCTCCAATCACTGCACCTATTGCGGGTTTAACCAGGCAACCAATTTTAAGAGAACCCAATTGACCCTGGACCAGATCGAGCAGGAGGCAAAGGTGATTTCAGATATGGGTATCCGGCATATCCTTGTTTTAACCGGTGAAGCACCGGCCAAAACGCCTCTGTCTTATCTTGAAGATGCTGTCAGAATTTTAAAGCAATATTTTTCATCCATTGCTCTTGAGATATTTCCCATGGATGAAGAGGCCTATCGCAGCCTTAAAAATGCCGGTGCCGACTCTTTGACGGTCTACCAGGAAGTCTATGATCAAAAGATTTACAAAGAGGTCCATCCAAAAGGGAAAAAAGCCAACTACCTGTATCGGCTGTTAACCCCTGAACGGGCGGCAAAGGCAGGGTTCAGGGCCATCAATATCGGGACATTGTTCGGCCTTGGAGAACCAGGATCAGAAGCGTTTATGGCAGGACTCCATGCAAAATATCTGGAGCAGGAGTTCCCGGATGTGGAGCTTTCCCTGTCCCTTCCCAGAATGACAAAGGCAGCCGGCGGGATTGAACCGAAAAATGTGCTGTCGGATATCCGGTTTGTCCAGTTCATGCTGGCCTGGCGGCTGTTTATGCCAAGACTCGGGATCACCATATCCACAAGAGAGTCTGCCGCTTTCAGGGATAAACTTATTCACCTGGGCGCTACCCGGTATTCGGCAGGATCAAAAACCGATGTGGGCGGATACGCCTTAAAAGCCGATGATGCAACGGTTCAGTTTGAGGTTACGGACAAAAGAAGCGTGGCTGAAATAACCCAAATGATCCGGGAAAAAGGGTATCAGCCGATTTTTAAAGACTGGGAGATGATGGAATGAAAATAGGGATAGCAGGGATCGGCGGGATTGGCTCCAATGTGGCAAGACATCTTGCCCAGGCAGGCGTAAGACAGATCCGGATCGTGGATCATGACCGGGTTGAAGCCTTAAATTTGAACCGTCAGTTTTATGGATTTTCCCAGGTTGGGGAAAAAAAGACCGACAGCCTGGAAAAAAATCTTAAACAAATTTTCCCGGACATGGATATTGAAAAAATAGATCAGAAAATTGAACCCGGCGATGCAGGCGTTCTTTTTTCAGACTGCAGTATTGTCGTGGAAGGGTTTGATAATAAAACCTTAAAGAAAATGATCATTGAAGACCTTAGTGGAACCAACAAGGTTGTTGTGTCAGCTTCCGGCATTGCCGGGAAAAATATGGCGGCTGTTACAACCAGAAAAATGGGCAATTGCCGCATTGTCGGGGATTTTGTGTCGGATCAGACAGACCATGAACTTTTCCCGCCCAAAGTTGCCATGGTGGCCGCCGTCATGGCAGGGATGGTGTTGCGGCACATGGGCAAAGAAGCACCTGAATTCAAGCCTCTTTCCCCCCGCAGGCTTCCCCACGGGATCTACGGTATTTTAGGTGAAAAATTTTCTCTTGGCCGAACCAATGCGGATGTGGCAAGACAGATGGTGGCTGCCGGCATTGATGTTCTCCAGTACCGGGAAAAATTAAAGGACAAAAGCCTTAAGCAAATGTTGGAGGAGTGCCTTGAAATCCGGGAAATAACCCGGGATGCAGGAGTTCCCTTTATTATCAATGATCATGTCGACATTGCCCTGATGGTGGGTGCTGACGGTATTCACCAGGGCCAGGACGATCTTCCCGTAAGCCACCTCCGGCGGATCGCCCCGGATATGATGATCGGGTGTTCCACCCATTCACCGGACCAGGCCAGAAAAGCTTTGGCAGACGGTGCGGATTACATTGGCGTGGGGCCCATATTTCCCACCCAAACCAAAGAGGATGTCTGCGATGCAGTGGGGCTTGAATATCTTGAACAGGTAGTGAAAACTCATGATATCCCCTTTGTTGCCATTGGCGGCATTAAACGGCATAACTTAAGGGATGTCCTTTCAAGGGGTGCTAAAACCGTATGCCTGGTCACTGAAATCATCGGCGCCAGGGATATTGAAAAAAGAATCAGGGAAATCAAACAGATATTAGGAGAATTTAAATGAAAAAATCTTATACAACCCAGATGGATGCAGCAAGAAAAGGAATCCTCACCCCCCAGATGGAAAAGGTGCTTGAAAATGAGGCCATCTCACAGGCTGATCTAATGGAAAACCTTGCCAAAGGGCATATCGCCATTCCGGCCAACCGGAACCATCTTAATCTTGTGGCCGCAGGGGTTGGAAAAGGGTTGAAAACCAAGATCAATGTAAATCTGGGCGTTTCCAAAGATGTCTGCTCCTTTGATGCGGAAATGAACAAGGCAAAGCTGGCCTTAACATACAAGGCAGATGCAATCATGGACTTAAGCGTGTCCGGTGACACCGAAGGATTCAGGAACAGGCTGGTGGCGGAAGTGCCGGTAATGATCGGTACCGTACCCATTTATGATACCCTGACAAGGACAGGCAAACCCACGCAGGAGATCACCATAGAAGACTGGTTTAAGACGGTTGAGATTCATGCTCAAAACGGTATTGACTTTGTTACGATTCATGCAGGACTCACAAGAAAGTGCGTTACAAGCCTTCGGACCAACCGGCGGCTCTGCGGTATTGTCAGCCGGGGGGGCGCCATCCTGTTTGAATGGATGGAAAAAACAGGGAATGAGAATCCGTTTTATGAACATTTTGACCGGCTTTTAGACATCTGCGAAGCCTATGACGTCTGTATCAGCTTAGGCGACGGACTTCGTCCAGGGGCCATTAAAGACTCGACCGATGCCCCCCAGATCGAGGAACTCATTACCCTTGGTGAACTGACCCGGCGGGCCTGGGAAAGAAATGTCCAGGTCATGATAGAAGGTCCGGGCCATGTGCCCCTTCATGAGGTTGAAATGAATATGAAACTGCAGAAGAAACTGTGTCACAATGCCCCATTTTATGTCCTGGGTCCCCTGGTGACGGATATTGCTCCCGGCTATGATCATATCACCTCTGCCATCGGCGGAGCGCTTGCAGCCATGCACGGGGCGGATTTTCTGTGTTATGTCACCCCTGCCGAGCATCTTCGGCTGCCAACAGCGGATGATGTAAAAGAAGGTATCATGGCCTCAAGAATTGCTGCCCATGCCGGAGATCTTGCCAAGGGAATAAAAGGCGCGGATGCCCTGGACCATAAAATGAGCAGGGCAAGGGGAACCCTTGACTGGGAAGGGCAGTTTGACTGCGCCATAGACCCTGAAAAGGCCCGTGCATACAGAAAATCATCCGAGCCGTCCCAAAAGGATGTCTGTACCATGTGCGGAGATTTCTGTGCGGTAAAGCGGGTGGCAGAGTTGTTATAGCCATATGGTCATGAATTGGTTTTTGATAAAAATGCGTATATGGTTGAGTATTATTTTAAGTAATAGGTGTAGCGGCTCGATTTTATGATGACCCTTTTTTTTATGTGGCCGGGTGGTTTACCCAAAAAAAATATAAATTCGGCAAAACAAAGGAGAGAACATGGCACGAAAACGATTTGTTGACTTGAGCATCAGCATTGAACCGAATCTGCCCAGCGACCCGCCAATGATGATTCCTAAAATCGATTATATCGATCATACCATGGGGGCAGAACAAATGAAAAGTTTTTACCCGGGCCTTGAAAAGGAGCAGTTACCCGATGGCCTGGGCTGGGCCATTGAGTTTATAACGCTTACGACCCATTCCGGCACCCACCTTGATGCCCCCTATCATTATCATCCCTTTATGGATAAAGGCAAAAGGGCCTTGACGATTGATGAGATTCCGCTTGAGTGGTGTTTTAACCATGGGGTGGTCCTTGATTTTCGTCATAAGGCCGACGGGGATCACATTACGGTGAGTGATATAAAAAAAGAACTTAAACGGATCGAGTATGACATCAAACCAATGGATATTGTTTTAATCCAGACCGGGGCGGATGATGCCTGGGGCACGGAAAAATATCTGGTGAGAGGCGCGGGAATGAACCGGGAAAGCACCCTGTTTTTAACGGAACAAGGCGTAAAAGTTGTCGGGATCGATGCCTGGAGCTGGGACCGGCCGTTACCGTTTCAGGCACAGGAATTTAAACAAACCAAAGATCCCAAGGTTATCTGGGAGGCACATTTTGCCGGTATTGATGCCGGGTATTGTCATATGGAAAAGCTGGCCAATCTGTCGGCCATCGGCAGACCTTATGGGTTTACGGTGTGTTGTTTTCCCGTTAAAATAAAAGGGGCCAGTGCAGGATGGTCCCGTCCAATAGCCATAGTAGACGAGGATGAATGACCTTGGGTCTGTTAAGCTGAATCAATATCAAGCCGCAGCTGCCATTTATTTATCCCAGGCCCTCTGGGATAAATATTGGTTTATCAAAGTGTTAAATTGCTGTTCGCTTATCATGGCACCACTGTCTTCAAGTTTCATATAAAAAGGTTTGGGAAGTTTTTCGTGTTCTTTTTTCATGCCCTCACGCAGATTAAATGCCCGGACTTTTGTTGAAATGGCCCAGGCTATCTTTGACAGGTTTTTTTGCGATCCGTCAATGCCGGTTGATGCGGATATAAGGGTGCCTAAACGCTCCCAGGGATAAAGGTCCCGGTAAAACTTGCACAGGATCATGGCATCAAAAAGGGTGAGCCGGTCTTCAAAATCAATGAAAACCCTGGCTTTACCTTCAATCTGGTCAGGATCGATAATCCCGGCAAGCTCGGGTTTGTAAAAGGTGGCCCGAAGATGGCAGGCCCCCCTGTCCGAGGTCGCATATCCAAGCCCCATGCCTTTGAGTACTCTTGGATCGTACCCTGCCGGCTCCATGCCTTTGACATGGACGGCGGCATCCTCCATGCCCCAGGCTCTGGCAGTGGGGAGAATCCCCTGTGAAAGCAGTTCCCCGATTCCTTTTTTCTTGGAGATAAGCGCTAAAAGTTCAGCCGTCTGGCCGGCATCCCCAAAATGAATCCTGTGATCGGATTTACCCTGTTCAAACGCAGCCATTGAAAAGGCGCAAAGGTTGCCTGCCGTAATCGTGTCCATGCCGAACCCGTCACAAAGATGATTGAGATATATAATCTCTTCAATGGAATCGATCATGCACAGACCGCCAAAGGTGTAGAGGGTCTCATATTCAGGGCCTTCCAGGACCAGGTCCTTATGGCGCCCTTTCAATACTCGGGTCATCCGGCCGCAGGAAAGATAACACTTGGCACAGGCATGGGGGGTGACGTCACACTGGTTGTGCAGGGCATCAGCACTGATTTGTTCCCAGTGGGGCGCCTTGCCCGCTGACCAGTACCGGGTGGGAAAAGCGCCCGCGTTATTCATGATTTTTACCATCTGGGATGTGCCCATGGTTTTATAGGCATGGACTGCCGGGTGGTCTTTGGATTCTGCAGCCATTTGCTTGGACAGTTTAATCAGGGCCTTTGCATCATGGGGAGTCCGTTTTTTATCCCCTGAAAATACAATGGCCTTCAGATTTTTAGACCCCATGACCGTCCCGGTTCCCGCCCTTCCGGCACACCGCCAGCCGTCGTTTTTTATGATGGAAAACCTGACCTTGTTTTCCCCAGCCGGGCCGATGACGACACAACCGGTTTTCCATCCTTTTTCGATTTTGCTGAAATATTTATTTTTTACGGCTGCTTCTGTTTCAAAGGTATCTTTGCCTTTAAGATCTGCAGCCGTGTGAAAGTTGACCCCGGCAGGAGTGATGTTAAGAACTGACAGCGCTCTGGCTTTTCCTTTGATCATGATGGCATCAAATCCTGTGGCACTGATGGCTTCAGGCACCCTGCCGCCGGAATAGGATTCAGCGTAAAATCCAGTTAAAGGGGACTTGGTAAACACGCCGTACCGGGAAGATCCCCATGTCATGCCACCGGTTACAGCCCCTGGGGCAAAGATCAGGTGATTGTCGCAGGACAGGGGGTCAACTCCCACGGGATTGTGTTTATAAAGAAGCCAGGAGGCCAGGCCTTTGCCGCCAAGATATTTTGTTAGAATCCTATCGGGTACAGGCGTAATCTCATATGTTTGATTTGTTAAATTGATTGTAATAAGACGATTATAAAATCCATGCATTATTAAATTCCTAAATAAGCCTCTTTCACATGAGGGTCATTGAGCAGCTCTTTGGCAGGGCCTTCCATTGCGATTCGGCCGTGTTCAAGAACATAGCCGCGGTCACTCAAGGAAAGGGAGTGGTTGACATCCTGCTCTACCAAAAGGACGGTGGTGCCCTGGTCGGCAATTTTACGAATGGTTTCAAAAATACTGTTTATCAGCACCGGTGCAAGCCCCAGAGAGGGTTCATCCAGCATCAGAAGTTTCGGCCTGGCCATCAATCCTCTTCCTATGGCCACCATCTGCTGTTCACCGCCGGAAAGGGTCATGGCAATCTGGGCCTGCCGCTCTTTAAGGCGGGGCAGCATGTCATAAACCTGTTTCAAGGTTTCGTTCTGAAGAGCGTCTGCCCGTTTATTATATGCCCCCACAATCAGGTTGTCTTTAATGGTCATCAGGGAAAAAAGCCGCCGGCCTTCAGGAACATGAACAATGCCGCTGGTGACAATATCTTCAGGCGGCAGTGTTTCAATGCGCCTGCCGTCAAAGGATATGCTGCCTCTGGCCGGATTCATCAACCCGGAGATGGTTCGAAGCAGAGTGGATTTTCCAGCCCCGTTGCCGCCGATAATGCTGACCACTTCTCCCTCATTAATTGCCAGGGACAAATCAAAGATGACCTGAACATCACCGTAAAATGCATCGATATTGTTGATTTCAAGAAATGCCATATTCATCCCCCAGATATGCTTTGATTACATTTTTATTTGAGGCCACCTCCCGGGGAGTGCCCTGTGCTATTTTTTTACCGAAATGGATGACCACTATGCGGTCGGAAAGTGCCATAATGGCCCGCATGATATGTTCAATCACAAAAACAGTGATCCCGGTCTGTCTCAAGTGTTGAATAATTTGCACCATTTCATCCACTTCCGCAGGCCTCAGTCCTGCCATAACTTCATCCAGCAGCAGCAGCTTTGGTTCCGTGGCAACAGCCCTTGCGATTTCAAGCCGTTTTCTGTCGGCAATGGTCAGGTTGCCGGCCTTTGTATCCTTGCGGCCCTCAAAATTTAATGTTTTCAATACAGCAAGCGCTTTATCTTCTGCTTTTGATGTATTGTCCGTTGTGGCAAAAGCACCCACCATCACATTATATAGAACGCTTTTTGCAGCAAAGGGTTTGACAATCTGAAAGGTTCTTGCAAGCCCTTTTTTACACAGGTTCCACGGTTTTTGATGGTTGATGGTCTGCCCGTTGAACACAATACGTCCCTGGGTCGGCGGATGAACCCCGGCAATGCAGTTAAATGCCGTTGATTTGCCGGCACCGTTGGGGCCGATCAGACCTAAAATTTCACCCTGATCAATGGAAAGGTTCAGTTTGTCCACTGCTGTCAGACCTCCGAATTTCATGACCATATCGGTTACTTCAAGAATTTTCATGCATCACCATCCTTTTTGAGCCGGTCAGCCAAACGGTCCACGACAGTATCATAGATTTTGGTTAATGATTCCTGGATTCCCCGGGGTTGATAAATCATGACCAGGATCAATACAACGCCGTAAATGATCAGGTGAAGACCCGGCAGGGTATCGCCGAAATAGATCCGTGAAAGATCACTGACCGGCCGTAACAGCAACGCCCCGAGAACAGGCCCGGCAATGGACCCCCTGCCGCCGATCAGGGCGATAAAGGCAATTTCAAAAGAGGTATCCAGGGAAATGATGCTTTTGGGGTGTATAAAAAGGGAAAACTGAGCATAAAAAGTACCTGCCAGGGCAGTCAGAAAAGAGCTCATGGCCATGGCAAACAGTTTTGCCCGTGATACATTAATCCCCAATGCCATTGCAGCTTCTGGTTCTTCACCGCCGGCATTGAGATAATACCCCAGCTTTGATCTTGAAATAAACCATGTGACGGCCAGCACAGCTATGAGCATGATCAGAATAATATAGTAATAGGGCTCTTTGCCGGTAAACATGAAATTGGAAAGTCCCGTGTTCAAGGGGGGAATCTGTAACCCCCTGGGGCCGTTAATTTTCAAGGGGCCCAGGTAATCGATGTTTTCCACCATTACCCTGAACCCTTCTGCAAAAGCAATGGTGGCCAGGGCAAAATAAGCCCCCCGCATTTTAAATGTGGGCAAACCGATTAAAACCCCGACAAAGATGGAAATAATTCCGCCCAGGATCATGCCGATCCAGGGGCTGATGCCGTACTGAAGGGATAGAATGGTGGACGTATAGGCGCCGATTCCGATAAATACGGCATGGCCCAGGGGGAGAACACCTGCAAATCCGCCCACCATGTTCCAGGAGGTGGTCAGATAGGCATAAAAGTACATTAAAATAATCATGTGCAGCCAGGTGGGGCTTTTGACGATCAATGGCAGGCCAAAGGCCAGGACAGCCACCAGGGCCAGAAAAACCTTGTTCATGGTATCTTTTAAAATCTTTTTTTCCAGGGATATCCCGGTTCCGGCATGGGAGAAGCCTTTGTCTGCCAAGGCCATGGTTCTGCCGGATTCACTATATTCTTTACCAGTCATATTTCACTCCGAACAGTCCTGAGGGTTTAACAAACAGGACCAGCAGAAAAAGTCCGTAAACAATACCTTCGGTCCAGGTAGCGGTCATGAACTGGGGGCCGATGGATTCGATGAGCCCGACAATAATGCCGCCGATGATAGCGCCGGGTATACTGCCAAGCCCCCCCAGCACCACGATGATAAATCCCTTGATATCAAACAGGACCCCGACCGTGGGAAATATATTGTAAAAAGGAACCAGGGTGACAGCGGCAATTCCTGCCACAGCCGTTCCAATGCCAAAGGTCATGTTGTAGATTTTGTATTGGTTGATCCCGGAAAGGCTTGCCGCATCCCGGTCCAGGCTCGTGGCGCGAATGGCCCTGCCCATACGGGTGTATTGAAAAAAATAAAAGACCCCGAAGGCTGTGACAATGGCAGTTGCAAATCCCCACAATTTGGGAACTGAAATGAAGATGTCGCTGATTTCAATCATTTTCCCTTTCAACAGATTGTCCTGTATGGAACGGTACTGGGGACCGAACAAAAGAAGGGTCAGGTTGTCAAGGATATACCAGACCCCCGTGGTCACAATGATGACTGTCAAGGGTTCCCGGACATTCTTTTCTGCCTTGAAAATGGGTTTTATAACAATGTCCTGGAGATAATAGCCGAAAAGGTACATGATCGGAATTACGAAAATCAAGGACACATAGGGATGCAGCCCGGTCAATGACACGGTCCAGAAGGTAACATACATTCCCACCATGAGCAGGGAACCATGGGCAAAGTTGACCACTTTGAGCACTCCGAAAATAATGGTAAGCCCAAGAGCGGTCAATCCGTAAATCGATCCCATTAATATGCCGTTTATAGCGTCTTCAATAACATACATCATTTGAGTCTCCAAACCGCAGAAGTGGTCTGCCCTGAAAGGCAAGGGCCTTCCGGGGCAAACGATCATTCAAGGTGTTATGGCTTCGGGAAAACAGGTGTATACCCGGCTCTTCTGGCACTCTTCGGCCATACCGAGATTCGTTCCAGGCCATTGCCGATATCATTGATCTGTACCATGACAAGGGATGCCTGCTCATTCTGGCCGGTTGCATCAAATTTAACCGCGTCATATCCCACGATCATGCCCGGGCCCTCTTTTAAGTCAGTGTCGGCAAGGGCCTGTCTTATTTTATCAGGATCAAGGCTTGCCGCACGTTCAAGCGCATCTTTGATCAGATACATGGCCAGATAAGCATCCACTGCTTCGCCGGTCAGATTTGTTCCGTATTTGGATTTGTATTTGGCGTTTGTCTCTTTTGCACCGGGTTTGTTAACGTCGGTCTCCCATTCAACAATATCAAAAATATACTGGGCGTTTTTACCGGCGGCTTTCAGGAAAGAGGGATCTGCATGGCCGCCACCGCTGGTGATGATGGCTTTAAGCTTTACTTTGTATTCTGCCAGGGTATTGGTCAGAAGAATGGCATCCGCAGCATTGGAAACCAGCATGAGAACATCTGCCTTTGACCGTCTGATTTTTTGTACCACCGGACTTAAGTCTGTTGCTGTTGAAGGATAGGGTTCGTCCATCACTACTTCATAACCGGCTTCTTTTGCCAGTTGTTTCCATTGACCGGCAAAGCCCTTGCCCCAGTCACCGTTCTCATACACAAAGGCGATTTTTTTGACACTGGCTCCAAATTCTTTTTGCATGTCTTTTAAAAAGCTGAACTGATCTCTTGTCCACCAGGAATCTTTGGCTGCAATTCGGAACACATTCTTGAATCCCTGGTCCGTGATTTTGTCGGATACGGAAACCGGTACGATAAACGGAACACCATAGCGTTCTGCCACGGCAGAGGTGGGATAGGTGACCGCAGAATTCCAGCAGCCGGTGAGCACATTGACTTTTTCGGTGTTGATGAGGCGCTCGGCTTCGGCCACCCCTTTTTCAGGTTTTGATTCCGAGTCTGCATAATACAGTTCAAGTTTTGCATTGCCAAGGGATTTGATCCCGCCGGCCAAATTGATTTCTTCTATGGCCATCTGCCTTGCTTTTTTTCCCTGATCCCCCACCGATGCAGACGGCCCGGACAAGGGGATGATATTACCTATTTTTATAACCTTGTCCCCGGCCATGACCGGGGAAATGACAAGGCTTGCGGCCATAAATAACGCCAGCAAAAGTGTGGTCCCCATAATCTTCCAAAATGCATGTCTTTTTTCCATTGTGTATCCTCCTAAAAAGTACGGATCATCATTTTATTTTTTAAGCCTGCCCCATGCAGGCATGATTGACGCTTATTGCCTTGAAAGAAAAGTTAAGCCCTCTTCCATGATGGCAAGCCCTCTTTCAAGTTCCTCATTTGTGATGGTCAGGGGCATGAGGGTCCGGATCACATTGCCAAGATTTCCGCAGGAAAGAAGGATCAGTCCTTTTTCATAGCAGAATTGAACAAGGGCTTTGGTTTCTTGAGCAGCAGGGATTTTTGTTTCCCTGTTTTTAACCAGCTCCAGTGCCAGCATGGGACCGATTCCCCGGACATCTCCAATCAGCTCAAACTGGTTTTTCCAGGTATCAAAGCGGTTTCTTAGCTTTTGCCCCAGGGATATGGATTGTTCAAGCAGGTTTTCTTCTTCAAACAGATCCAGAACGGCCAGGGCGGCTGCGCAGCAGACAGGGTTTCCGCCATAGGTGCCGCCCAATCCGCCGATCTGGGCTGAATTCATGATCTGTTTTTTGCCCACCACAGCACTCAACGGCATGCCGCCGGCAAGACTTTTGGCAAGGGTTGTCACATCCGGCGTCACATCCCAGTGTTCCATGGCCAGCATGGTGCCGGTACGGCCGATACCGCTCTGGATTTCATCTGCGATAAAGACAATGCCGTTGTCATTGCAGATCCGGCTGATTTTTTTAAAATATTCAGGCGGCGGTGTAATAAACCCGCCTTCCCCTGATATGGGTTCGGCAATCAAGGCGGCTGTTTCTTCTGCTGCCACATGGCTGATGAAAAAATTTTCAAGGTGATTTGCACATGCCGCATCGCAGTCCGGGTAGGTAAGACCAAAAGAACATCGATAACAATATGCAGACGGAATGCGATACACATCCGACATCAGCGGGCCAAAACCGTATTTATAGGGCTTAACCTTGCTGGTCAGCGTCATGGCCATGAAGGTTCGTCCATGGAATCCGTTTTCAAGGGCAATCACCCCTTTTCTTTTCGTATGGTGCCGGGCGATTTTAATGGCATTCTCAACTGCTTCCGCCCCGGAGTTTGCAAACAGGGCCATTTTGTCAAAAGATCCGGGAACAAGGGCACAGAGCTTTTGCGCCAGTTTCAGATAGGGTTCATACATGACAATGTGAAAGCAGGTATGGGTAAATTGTTCTGCCTGATGTTTAATGGCCGCCACAACCTTTGGGTGACTGTGGCCCACATTCATGACCCCGATACCCCCGGCAAAATCAATGAGTTGTCTTCCCTTAACATCAAAAATGAGTGCGCCCTTTGCCGATGCGGCAAAAAATGGGGTTGCATTGAAAGGGCCCTGGGGAACAAATTCGGCTCTTAATTGTTGTAAGTGTTCTTCCGTGTTAAGTTGTGTCATAACGCCTCCCAATTATAAATAAGATGATTACGGCAAGAGCAAGGGGTATGCCACAGCGAAAAAAAATGGCAGGAAGGCCTTTTAATAGGGAAGTTTAAAGAAGTTTACACGATAATTTTCAAGAGAAAAGTAAGGGGCATGGTCAACCAGGATAGTCAACCAAAGTGGACAATGTCAATTTAAATTGACCCAATATCTTTCCAGGTATCAGGGGGTGCGCTTTTTCAATCTTTTGCTCAGTGCCTGCTTGGAAATGCCCAATGCCTTTGCGGCTTTGCTTTGATTGTTGCCGGCTTTTTTTAAAGACTGTTCAATGGCATAGCGGGTTAACTCAGACAGGGTGGGGAAATGCCCGAAAATCGTTTCCAGCGCAAGGACATCAAGTTTCAGGGCGCCCGGGGCAGGTGTGCCTGGGTCAGGTCCGGTCTGTTCAGGATTCAAGCGGTCCAGAATGGCATGTTCTGAAAGTTCATCTGTATGGCACTGGGCCACGGCATCATAGATATAGGTTTTGAGCTCCCTGATATTTCCGGGAAAAGACAGTTCAGACAGCAGGTCCAAAAGACTTTGACGGATGGTTGAAATTTTCTTTCCCATGCTGTTGGCAGCCTTGCGGGTTAAGTGGTCTGCCAAAAGCGGGAGATCCTCTTTTCTTTCCCTTAACGGCGGGATCTGTATCAGATGGGTGGATAACCGATAGTAAAGATCCACCCGGAATTCATTCCCCCTTCCGGAAAGCGTATTCAGTTTTTTATTGGTGGCAGTAATGATTCTGGCCCTGCAGTTTTGAGGCTGGTCATCGCCCAGGGGATAATATATGCCTTCCTGGAGCAGCCGAAGCAGCTTGACCTGGGAAGAGGGGTTCAAGTCGCCGATTTCATCCAGAAAAATGGTGCCCTGGCCGGCTGTTTCAATCAGGCCGGATCGGTTTTTATCCGCACCGGTATATGCCCCTTTCTTATGCCCGAAAAGGGTATCGGAAAAAAGCGTGTCGTCCAGGCCGGATACATCAATGGCGACAAATTGACCTGACGCACCGCTTACGTCATGAATGGCTTTGGCAAACAGCTCCTTGCCGGATCCGGTTTCTCCAAGGATCAGGACAGGCTGGCCACTTGAGGCAATGGATTCAATATAGTGGAAAAGACCTGCCATGACGGGATTTTTTGTTATAATACTGGAAAAATGGTGTGGCGTGTTCAGATTTCTGCCAAAAGAAAGGCCTTTCAAGGTCATGACCTCATTGCGAAGATTACAGATTTCAAGGGCATTTCTCAGCGCAGAACCGAAGGTGTTTACATTAATGGGTTTGACCAGGTAGTCATGGGCGCCGAGTTTCAGGCATTCAACGGCCATCTCAATATCAGAATTGGCCGTACAGATGATGACAGGGGTATGGGGAAATTGTTCCCTGACGTCTACAAGAACTTCTTTGCCGGATTTGTGGGGCATGTTCAGATCCAGAAACAGGACGCTGGAATGATATTTTTCCAGGACCTGTGTAAGGGTTCTGCTGTCGATGACCGTGGTGATGTGTTTAACCCCCATGGAAAGCAGTAAAAAACTATAGGCATCCAGTTCGGATTGATCATCATCCACAAGAATGACACGGGTGTCTGTAGTTGAAAAATTATTCATCCTGTATTTCCTTTCAGGTCTGATAACGGCAGGGAGATGATGAACCGGGCCCCGTCTGACATGTTTTCCACGCTGATCTGCCCCTGCATTTCTTTTTCCACAATCATTTTTGCCATGTAAAGCCCGATACCGGTTCCTGTGGCAATTCCCTTGGTGGTAAAATAGGGGGTAAATATCTTTGTCAAAGAAAGATCGGGGATTCCGCAGCCTGTATCCTTAATCTTCAGGACAACCGTATTGTTTTGTTTTTCGACGTAGATGTCAATTCTGCGGGGGATTTCTATGTTTCTGGTTTTTTCCTGTTGTTCCAATATGGCATCCTTGGCATTGGATATGATATTGACCAGGACATGGACAAATTCGTTTTTATACCCAAAAACAAACAGCTCTTTTGCATCCAGAACTTCATTGATCTGAAGGGTGATGGCATTTTGCTTCAACTGGGGGTTGATCAGTTTTACAGCACTTCTGACCGTATCCTGAACCTCAAAGGTCTGCTTGGTTTTAGACGGCCGGAAATACTGCCTGAAATCATTGATGGTTCTTGACATGAACTGAATCTGGGAGTCGGATTCTTTGACCATTTTTTCAATAAATTCTTTTGTGATCATTTGATTATAAAAAGCAGACGGAAGGCTTGCAATGTACGTGGATAATGCGTTTAAGGGCTGCCGCCACTGGTGGGCAATGGCACTGAGCATTTCACCCATGGCGGCAAGCTTCTGGGCCTGTCTGAGTTGATGCTCTGCATCGGCCCGTTTTGAAATATCCCAGATACTGTAAAGGGTGACCATTTCACTGTCCAGCCGAAGGGTTTTAAGCCCGACTTCTGCAGGGAATTCTGTGCCGTCGGACCGGTTGAAAGCCCATTCAAAAATCTGCTGATCCCCGGCAACAAGATTTTCAATGATCTGATCAAATTTCTTTTTGCTTTCCCTGCCGTCCTGCTGGATGGCAGGCGACAGATCCAGCATGGATTTCCCGATGATTTTTTCATGGGGCTGGCCAAACATGTGAACCGCTTTTTCATTGCATTCGATAAAGGCAAAATTTTTACTGAGCATGATGGCATTGGTGGCGACATTAAAAAGGGTCTGGTACCGGGTTTCAATTTCTTTTCTTCGGGTAATCTCTCCTTTCAGGTCCCGGTCTTTGCCGGATAGAAGCTGTTTCTGCTGTTTGACAATGGATTCGTACCGATGTTTTGATATGATGAGAATCAGGGCGCTGACACCAATGACCATGAGCAGCAGAATTGCCAGAATCCCCAGGATTTTAAACACCATTCCCATGGCAAACAGCATGGCCGTATTTTTGGCCAGTGTATAGGCCTCCTTTTTCTGGACAGTGGTACACAGATACCAGCCGGTTTCAGGCAGCCGCTGAAAAGAAAGGATCTTTTCTTCCCCGAGATAATTGTAATAATAAGACCCTGAACCGGATGTTTTGAAATACTCCAGAATCCCGCTCAGACTCTGGTTTGTTTCCTGAATTTTGGCGGTCATCAAAAGCTCCTGATCCGGGTGGACCAATACCGTCCCAAGGCTGTCGATGATAAACGTGTATCCGGAAGTACCGATTTTTACATTCATCACATTCTGTTCCAGGGTATCCAGGATAATATCAGCACTGATGACGCCTTTAAACTCATTTTTTATAACCAAAGGCTTTACAATGGCAATCACCAGCTTGGTTGTGGTTAAATCAATATAGGGGGTTGTAAAAGTGATTTTATTGTCTGCCAGGGCTTTTTTGTACCAGGGCCTGTTTCTCGGGTCATACCCTTTTGGGGGAATCCAGTCGGCACCGTCAATCATTGTGCCGTCTTTTAAACCAATATAGACATCGGAAAAATTGCCGGCCTTCATGGCCATTTTTAATATCCGCAGGGTTTCAGGCGTTTGACCCATGGGTATTTGTTGTACTGCCCCGGCAGCGGCTTCAACGATACTCAAATGCTGTGAAAGCCACAGTTCAACGGTTTTCGCCGCATCTGCCGCAATGCTCTGCTGATGATTTTCAACGGTTCTTTCCGTAATGATCCGGGTGCTGTTGTAGGTAATCCCCACCAGGATCAGTATGATCAAAAGCAGGACGGCCATGACTAAATAGTTGGTTTTAAGATTCATTATCTTTCCTTAATAAGATAAATGGTCTGATAAAATCAAACTATAAATATGTGCAATCGTCATGCCAGATGAATTTAGGCAGGTTTGTTCTTTTAACGTCAGGTTATATTTTCTGTTCCACAGTTTGAAAACAGGGGATACATTATATTTTTACGTAAGTTGACTTGCTGTTTGAAATTCCTTTACAGCCATTTGAAATCTTGATAGACATTTGTAAACACAGATTTTTCAGTTTATCTGGTGGGATATCATTCAAATTTGCAAGATAAACAGGACCGTATAATTATTTTTAAATGTCTACAATAAGTGGGAGAAAAGGTCTCTATTACAGTCAATATCATGGAAAATTTCCACTTATTAACACTGTTATAATTCAGCAACATTTAACAAACAACCCTTAGGAGGTTTCATCATGAAATTCGTATCATTTACAATTCTTTTGTTGTTGCTTCTTTTAATAAATCCATTTTCAACCTTTGCTGATGACAAAAATCAAGATGTAACAGGAACTTATACATCTAATAAAACCCAATCAGAAATATTTACTCTAAGGTTAAATCATGACGGCTCTGCAATTATCGAATCATTATATAATGGTCAAACTACTTCTGACACAGGAAGTTGGTCTGCTGATGAAAAAATTATAACTGTCCGGTACAAAGATTTCAAACAAGATTTCAAAGCAAAAAAGTTGTTCTTATTCGAATACGGTAGTTTCAAAAGAATTCGTGGATTGAAACCACTCTTGAATCCGTCACATGGTGGCTCTTTGGACTCTATGAAATTTGTCGATAAGAATATTCTTGATGAGCTTATTGAAAATAAATCTATTCAGCTTAAGAAAAAAATAAAATCTGGCTATATCAATTACACGTCTATCATTTTTGTTACATTTTTCATTTCGCTTTTTGTTGGAAGAAAAAAACCAATTTTGTTCGCCATAATCTGTATGATTTTAGTGCCTACAATTGCCTATTTAATAGATGAACTTAATCGTTCACTACCAATTTTAACTGTAGTTGGACTCATTGGCAGTTTTCTCTGGTCTATAATTATCAGATGGGGCTTGAAAAAAACTCGAGTTAGTTTGGACTCAAAACTCAGATTCATCAGTGGGCATAGTTCTGGAAGAGGAACAAGAAGCTTTTTTGTTATTGGTCCCAAAGGAAGCAAGTCAAGGGATTAACAGAAAAATTATAACCCTGTTACTGGAGCGGATCGGGGGCTACTTAGCCGCTCTTGACGATTTTAACTTTACCAAAAGATATAATTAAACTGAGGGTATCTGTATAAAACCCCCGACCCCTCACCAACCCGTTATGTTTCAGTCGCTATTAGAATTGGCATTAAAATTTAATCAGAGAAAAAGGGATATAGTTATGTTTGTAGTATCATTGACTTACGTTTGTGAACTGAGTGAAATTGAAAAACACTTAGCAGATCATATTGAGTATCTTGATGAAAATTATGCTAAAGGTATATTTCTTGCGTCAGGCCGTAAAGAGCCTAGAACGGGTGGTGTCATTTTAGCCCAAATGGAAAGTCGTGCTGAACTAGAAAAATTAATAGCTAAAGACCCTTTTAAAATCAATGAATTGGCTAATTACGAAGTGATAGAGTTCATTCCAAGCAAAACGTCAGAAGCGCTTTCTTTTTTATGTGCTTAGAAAAAACATAACCCTAAAGGATTGACACGACCTGCAAGGTCGTACTCAATCCATTGTTCAAGAAGCCCGGATTAAAAATCATGTATAGGGGATTGGTAAAGCAATCGGTCTGTAGGATGTGAGTTTTAAAGGAAGATGTTCAAACTGATCGGAGTAAATCTTGCATTTTATCGGTATAGATTAATACAATTAAAACAGTTCCAACCGGCATCGTAGCACTTTTTCAGGCCCGGGGCGCAACCCTGCGACCCAATTTCACGTGTAACCTTCAGGTTAAAAAAGAAACGGTTAAAGCTGATTTCAAATCATTATTCATTATCCCGGTTCTTTGGGCGGGATCATATAAGGCAGAACAGAATACAGATATTCCAGTTCCCCGCCGCAGTCTGGGCAGGCCGGTATATACTTTTTTATGGTGATTTCAATTTTCACCACCCTGGCGCCATTGGCGGTCTCAATGGCAATTTGGATTTTCGCAAGACTGACGGATGAGCAAGGATGCAAGAATCCGTAGTACCGGACCTTCATGAAC
>JAHJLN010000058.1 GCA_018821715.1 Pseudomonadota bacterium
ATACAGATTTTGTTTTTCTTTTGATTTTTTTAATTCTGCTTTAGCTTGGCCCAAACGAAGAAAGCACCCTGGACAGGCTATCAGCATTGGTTGCTTTTCCGGCGCAAGAAACAAGTTTCGTGAAGCAAGAGACAAAGCCAGTTTTGAATTTACACTATGGGTTGAAGAAGAGCCGCAACAACTCCAATCATTTATTTCATTTAATTTTATGTCAAAATAATTTAAAAATGAATTGAGTGACTCATTGTTTTCTTTTGCTGTTGTTGCAAGAGAGCATCCTGGAAAATAACTGAATTCATCAGTTGTAAACTTCATGATAATTCTCCGGCCATTTCAAATATCCCTTGAATACTTTTTTTATCTTTAACCTTTGAAGGAAAAATTTCTAATTTTCTTTTTGAAAACATTTTAAAGCCAAGGTCGATATCAGAAAAAAAATCCTTTTCCGACAACTTATACCGCATCATTATTTCAAATTTATGCGCCCTGCCATATCTTTGAATTGAATCAACAACCTTATTATGAAAAGATAAAATACCGGGTTCAGCAATACAGGCATCCTCAAGAATAGCTATCTGCCTTAATGAATCCATTATTGAAGCCATATCGACTGAATTTGGACATGCTGCTGAACAATTATTACAGCCAACGCACAACCAAATTGTTGAACATTTTAGAACTTCTTCTTTTAAACCAAATTGAATCATCCTTATTACTGAGTTAGGACTATAGTCCATTTCTTCTGAGATCGGGCAGCCACCACTGCATGTAAGGCAATGCCAGCAAAGGTTCAAGTTGGTTTTACTCATTTTTTCAACTTGATCAACCAAGCTAAAGTCCATATGATCAAGGTCTATATTTTCCATGGCATGCTCCTTTGTAATTGTTGATTGAACCAAGACAAAAAATACATAATTAGCAAATAGCATGCCAAAACACAGAAATATCAGTATTGCTGTATAATGTCCCAAAGACCCTTAATGAAAGAGGATGTTTAAGTAACTCCTGTTTAAAAATTTTTTAGAATAACTAAAACCTCCTTAACAACTTGTTCAAACTCTGTCTTAATTTTGGACACTAAACAACCCAATTGTTATAAATTGTATTATTTCAATAAGTTAAAAGCATAGTAAAACAAGACACTTTTCCTAAGCAGTTTTTTCCATTCACCACAATTTCCCACGAGAAAATCATGACCTGGAGCAGACAAAAAGCCATTTAATTTTATCCCTGTCTTGTTTGAGAATGGTATCAGGTTATTATTTTCAGACATTTTTCAGTTTCATTAAAATCAAACCGGATGGTCTGATCCTGGCTGAATTCCCCTTTTAGAATCACCATGGACAAGGGGTTTTCGATCTCCTGCTGGATAACCCGTTTTAAGGGGCGGGCACCAAAAGTGGGGTCATATCCCTTTTGTGCCAGGTATTCCATGGCCCTGTCATCCAGATGGATTGTCAAGTTACGCGATTTGAGCCGGTTGTTAAGCTTTTCTATCTGGATAGCGGCAATCTGTTTGATATCCTCCATTGTCAATGCATGGAAGGTAATAATTTCATCAATCCGGTTTAAAAACTCCGGCCTGAACACCTCTTTTAACGCCTGGGCAATGCCCAGCTGAACACCGGCATCTTCAACCTTGTTGATCCCTGCCTCCTGTAAAAAGCGCGAGCCCACATTGGAGGTCATGATAATAATGGTATTTTTAAAATCCACTGTTCTGCCGTGTCCGTCTGTCATCCTGCCGTCATCCAGAACCTGCAGAAGGACATTAAACACATCTGAATGGGCTTTTTCTATCTCATCAAACAGGATCACAGAGTAGGGACGTCTTCTGACGGCCTCTGTTAAAAAACCGCCTTCATCATATCCCACATATCCCGGCGGTGCCCCGATGAGCCTTGCCACAGAATGCTTTTCCATGTATTCGGACATATCCACCCGGATCATGGCCTGATCGCTGTCAAAAATAAATTCTGCAAGGGATTTTGCAAGCTCTGTTTTTCCTACTCCTGTGGGCCCCATAAAGATAAAGGTTCCTATGGGACGGTCTTCGGGCTGAAGACCTGATCTGGCACGTCTGACGGCATTGGAAACTGCATCAATGGCTTTTTGCTGACCGATCACCCGTTTTTTGATATGATCTTCCATCTGAATAAGCTTTTCCTGCTCACCCTTGAGCATTTTGGAAACCGGAATGCCTGTCCAGGTGGACACCACTTCTGCCACATCCGACTCGTCCACATCTTCTTTGAGCATTCTCGTGTCCTGCTGAAGGCCATTGAGTGCCTGTTTTTTTGCCTCAAGATCTTTTTGCAGTTGTTCGATGGTGCCGTATCTGATCTTGGCAACTGTTGCAAGATCCCCATTGCGCTCTGCCACATGGGCCTGGGTCTGGAACTTATCAATATTCTCCCGGATGCCGCTGATCTCCTGAATGAGATTTTTTTCATTGTCCCAGTGAAGCTTTAAAGGGGCGACATCCTCTTTCATAACGGCAATTTCCATTTCAAGTTTTTCAAGGCGCTGCCTGGATGCCTTGTCTTTTTCCTTGAGCAGGGCCTGTCGTTCAATCTGGGCCTGGGTAATTTTTCTTAAAATCTCATCTATGGCCCTTGGCATGGAATCAATCTCTATTCTCAGCCGTGAGGCGCATTCGTCAATCAGATCAACCGCCTTATCCGGAAGAAACCGGTCTGCAATATACCGGTTGGACAGGGTGGCAGCTGCCACAATGGCAGCATCCTTGATCCGTATCCCATGGTGAACCTCATACTTTTCCTTTAACCCCCTTAAAATGGAAATCGTATCCTCCACGCTGGGTTCTTTGGCCATGACCGGCTGGAACCGCCGTTCAAGGGCAGCATCCTTTTCAATATACTTTCGATATTCATTTAATGTTGTGGCACCGACGCATCTTAAGGTTCCCCTGGCAAGGGCGGGTTTCAACATATTGGAAGCATCCACGGATCCTTCTGCTGCGCCGGCTCCGACAACCGTATGCAACTCGTCAATAAAAAGAACCACTTCGCCTTCTGCTGCTTCCACCTCTTTTAATACAGCCTTGAGCCGTTCTTCAAACTCACCGCGAAACTTGGCCCCGGCAACCAATGCCCCCATATCAAGGGCGATCACCCGCCTGTTTTTCAAGGTGTCGGACACATCCCCTTCAACAATTCTCTGGGCCAGTCCCTCCACAATGGCTGTTTTTCCAACCCCGGGCTCACCGATCAGTACGGGATTATTTTTCCTGCGTCTTGACAGGACCTGTACAATTCGCCTGATTTCTTCATCTCTGCCGATGACCGGGTCAAGCTTTCCATCCCGGGCAAGCTTTGTTAAATCCCGGCCGAATTTTTCCAGGGCCTGGTATTTTTCTTCAGGGTTCTGGTCTGTCACGCTCTGATTACCCCGAATATCCTTGAGTACTGTAAGAATGGCCTCCCGGGTAACGCCATTTTGTTTCAAAAGAGTAAATGCATCCCCTTTCATAGTGGCAAGACACAGAAGAATGTGTTCAAGACTTACGTATTGGTCCTTCATTTTCTCGGCTTCAAAAAATGCCTGGTCCAATACTTTTTTTGCATCCTGCGACAGGTAAATATCAGTAGAACCAGACACGGTTACAAGTTTTTCAATACCAGCCTGAATATCTCTTTTCAGGACGTCTACCGGAACACCAATTTTTTTTAATATGGATAGAACGATTCCCTGGTCATCCTCTACCATGGCCTTTAAAAAATGGACCGGCTCAATAGCCTGGTTGCCATATTTTTGGGCCATGTCATGGGCGGTTTGTAAAAGTTCCTGGGATTTAACCGTTAATTTATCAAGTTTCATAGAGCACCTTTCATGATTTTTTATGATTTGACACATAAAGTAATGCAATTAATTACAACGTCAAGCAATCCTTATTAAATTATTTACACGTCAAGTTATTACAGGAAAAGCGTGGCTCCCCCATTGACAACCCCCACTCTGTGGTATATGTTTGAATATTAAATAAAACCCATAAATAATTATTTAGCAAAAAAAAATATAAAATGGAAAGCATACAATTCAAAGATATCAGAACAAGGCTGAATAAAACACAAAAATCATTGGCACAGCTTCTTGGGGTTTCCATCAAAGCAATTCACAGTTATGAACAAGGGTGGCGCAAAATTCCCCATCATGTTGAGCGGCAACTGCTTTTTCTACTTTCACGGGCAATGCTGGTTGATGGAAAACTAACTGAAAAATGCTGGGATATTCGAAAATGTTCGGAAAAAAAACTTAAAAAATGTCCGGCATGGGAATTTCAATCCGGCGATCTGTGCTGGTTTATCAATGGAACCAAGTGCAGTGGTGAAGCCCATAATTCATGGGAAAACAAAATGGAAGAATGCAGAATCTGCACTGTATTTAAAAGTTTTTTTGAAGCATAAGAAAAAAGGAATTTTACCATGGATGATTTTTTTAAAAATAATATCTGTCAGACTGGAAGCAAGACGGCTTCCGAACATCGAAAAGAACTGCCAAAGGTTATTAACACTATTCTTTCGTCCATGGAAGATGACAGGTGCTTTGCCCATATCGGGGATGAACCCATTCATTTTTCAACCTCTGTAAAAGAAATGATTGATAAATTCAGAGAAATTCTTTTTCCCGGCTACTTTTCAAGTGAAAAAATCGACGGGGCAAACATGATCTATAATCTGGGGCAGGGGATATCACAATTGTATGACATTCTGTCGGAACAGATCATTCATGTCCTGCGGCATGACTGCCTTCGATACGGACTGACCTGCTCTGAATGTGAAAGCCGCGGCAATAGTCTTGCCTTAAAATTGATCAAAGAAATTCCCAACCTTCGCCTTACCCTGGCTGAAGATGTAAAAGGAGCCTATGATGGTGATCCGGCTGCAAAAAGTCACGATGAAGTCATTTTTTCCTATCCGGGTTTATATGCTATCACGGTTTACAGGATTGCCCACATCCTGTCGAACCTTGATGTTCCCCAACTGCCGAGAATCATGACAGAGCATGCCCATAACCTGACCGGTATCGATATCCATCCGGGAGCAAAAATAGGGGAACGGTTTGTCATTGATCACGGAACAGGTATTGTTGTGGGGGAAACCAGTGTTATCGGCAACAATGTCAGAATTTATCAGAATGTGACCATAGGTGCGTTGTCACTGCCGCCAAACGCCGGGATAAAACTTCGAGGGGCCAAACGCCATCCCACCATAGAAGATGATGTCATCATTTATTCCGGTGCCACCATTCTGGGCGGTAAAACCATTATTGGCGCCCGGTCTGTTGTGGGGGGAAATGTCTGGCTGACCCGTTCCATTCCTTCAGACACAAAAGTGTTTATCGAATCTCCGCGCCTTATTTACAAATACCAGGAAACCCAGGAGGAACCCGATCATGAATACCAAGTCTGATATTACAAAGACCTGCGGAAATACCCCGCTGGTATATCTTCAATCTGCAAGCAGAGAAACCGGGGCAGACATATATGGCAAACCTGAATTTTTTAATCCAGCCTCCAGTGTAAAAGACAGGATCGGCCTTGCCATGATTGAGGATGCACTGAACACAGGAAAAATCAATTTGCAATCCACCATTGTCGAACCCACCAGCGGCAATACCGGCATTGCCCTGGCATTTGTAGCCCGGGTAAAAGGATTAAAACTGATTCTTACCATGCCCGAAACCATGAGCATGGAACGACGGCAGCTCTTAAAACATCTGGGGGCGACCCTTGTTCTGACCCAAGGCGCCAAAGGCATGAAAGGCGCCATTGAAGAGGCAAAAAAAATCGTGGCCGAAACACCCAATGCTTTTATGCCGGACCAGTTTTCCAACCCTGCCAACCCTGAAATTCATCGAAAAACCACGGCTTTGGAGATATGGAAAGATACAGAGGGTAAAATTGATATTTTTATAGCAGGTGTTGGCACGGGCGGAACGATTACCGGGGTATCCGAAGTGCTGAAACAAAAAAATCCTGATATAAAATCCATAGCAGTGGAACCCGCCGATTCACCCGTCATCTCAGGCGGCGCCCCGGGCCCCCACAAAATTCAGGGTATTGGTGCAGGCTTTATCCCCAAAAATCTGAACGTGGATATCCTAGATGAAATTGTTACCGTAGAAAATGAAGAAGCATTTCAAGGGGCAAAAGATCTTGCCCTTACCGAAGGTATTCTTTGCGGCATTTCATCGGGCGCAGCATTTCATGCAGCAAAGATGGTTGCGGCAAGACCTGAAAACAAAGGCAAAACCATTGTGTTTATCATTTGTGATACAGGGGAAAGATATCTGAGCACTGATCTGTTTAAAACTCATTGACACTGCGAATCTTTTTTCTACTCTTGACAAAAAGAAAGTTTCTATTCTATTTTCAAAAGAATTTCTGGAATCTTTAAAATTTTCAGTACTTTTTTCCATCTTTATACCGGGCAAGGAACCTTGGATGGTTTTTAATGTAACGGATCAGATCAGGCATATTAAAAAACTGTCTGATATCGGCATAGCGCTTTCCCTTGAAAGAGATATTAATAAACTGTTCGAAATGATCGTTGAAGAGGCAAAAAGCTTTTGCAATGCTGATGCAGGAACCCTTTATATCGTTAATGAAGATCAAAAGAGCCTTAAATTTGAAATTATGCAGAATGATGCGTTAGATGTCAGGAAGGGGGGCGTCAGTGGTGATGTTATCGAATTTCCAGATGTTCCGCTGTATATAGATGGTCATCCCAACTATGCGAATGTATCTTCCTATGTTGCTCTTACCAAAGAAACGGTAAATATTTCAGATGTATACCAGGTGACCCGGATAGGGCAATTTAAAAATCCGGATTTTACAGGCACCCGGAAATATGATGAAAAGACCGGGTATTTAACCAAATCCATGCTGGTTATTCCGATGAAAAATCATGAAAATACAGTTATTGGTGTCCTTCAATTGATCAACGCCCAGGATCAAGATTTGAAACAGGTTGTCGATTTCCCCACACAAATCGAAAACGTTATTGCTTCATTGGCTTCTCAAGCAGCGGTTGCCCTTACCAATGTTCAGCTGATCAAAGGGCTTAAGGATCTTTTCTATGCGATCATTGAAAGTATCGCAGCGGCTGTTGATGAGAAATCTCCTTATACCGGCGGACATATCAACCGGGTGGTTGAGTTGACCATGATGATTGCAGAAGCAATCCATGCCTGCGACCAGGAACCATTTAAAGATGTTTTTTTGAATGAAAATGAAATGGAAGAACTTCGTATTGCTGCGTGGATGCATGATGTGGGAAAAATCACAATACCGGAGCATATCATGGATAAATCCACAAAACTGGAGTCTATTTTTGATCGATTGCAATTGATCGAAACCCGTTTTGCATATGTTGAGGAAAAAATAAAAACCGCCTGTTTAAGGGAAAAAATTGACCTTATGGAAAAGGGTGTTATGGATCAAATCACCTTAAAGAGCCTTGATGAAGAATGCTCAAAAACAATTTCACAAATCAGAAATGATTTTGAGTTTGTAGCATCCTGTAACCAGACAGGAGACGTTATGTCAGATAAAATGCTTGCAAGGCTTCAAACCATTGCAAAGAAAACATTCCAATTCAAATCACAGGTCTTTCCTTTGCTTTCGCAAGATGAGATGGCCAACCTGAGTATCAGAAAAGGAACCCTTACTGAAAAAGAACGAAAAATCATCGAAAATCATTCTCAAATGACATATAAGATTACCAGCCAGCTCCCGTTTCCAAAAAATCTTGCCCATGTTCCGGAATATGCAGCGTCACACCATGAAAAAATAAATGGTTCAGGTTACCCTAAAGGCCTTTCCGGAGATGAGTTGTCTTTGCAGTCGCGGATCATGACTATTGCAGATGTTTTTGATGCGCTCACAGCTAAAGACAGACCCTATAAAAAAGCCATGCCGCTTTCACAAGCCATTAAAATTTTAAGGTTTATGACAAAAGATCAGCACATCGACCCGGATATTTTTGATCTTTTTCTTACTGCAAACCTGCATTCTGAGCACGCAAGGAATCATTTAAATCCTGATCAAATAGATATTTGACCCTCAATTTAAATATCAATAAAAAATAACTGCCCTTTCAAGCAGTTATTAAAATTCAAGTTAGAAATGCAGCAGGTGTTCAGGAAATTGGTTTCAGGACGTTATCAAGCCTCTTTTTTTTAAAAGGGGCAAAGGATCTACGATATGGCGCGGGAACCATTTTTTTTGATCTTCTACACTCAGCGCCATTGACAGCAACTCTGAAAAATGAAAAATCGGGATGGGATTTTCAAGTGTGCACCGGATTTCAAGATTCAGGTGGCACATGGAACAGGCGGTGACGATACATTCTGCTCCGGCTTCCCTGGCCTTGAAAACAATTTCATTCACAACATTCTCTGCAATCTTTGGTTTTGCAACCGATAGATATGTCCCGCAGCACCGATTTCCATATCCATAATGCACAATATCAGCCCCAAGGCTTGACAGCGTCTGTTCTATTATCCCGGAATAACTTTTCTCAAATCTTAAATCCGGCGGCATGGAGAGCATACAGCCGTAATAAGGGGCAACTTTCAGTCTTTTTAATTTTTCTGTGGGGTTGTCCATAAAGTCTTCCAGGCAAATCCGATTAAAAATCTCAAAAAAATGGATGATTTCAAGTTCATCATCAAAGGACTTTCCCCACATCTCTTCATATTCGTCTCGAAGGTTTTTATCTTTTTTTATTTTCAAATACATGGATTTCATACGAAGCAGACAGCTTGGGCATGCGATCAGCAACGGAACGCCTTTAGGAACAAGAGAAATATTTCTCATGGGAAGATATTTGGCTACATTCCGGTCAACACTGTGGGCAGATGAGGACCCGCAGCAATTCCAGTCTTCAAGTTCCGTCAATTCAATATTTACTTTGTCACAAAATTTTAACAAAGACGCTGTATTTTCGTGCCCGCTGGCTTTCAAAGAACATCCAGGGAAAAATGAAAACCTTAATCTATCAGATGAACGACTGATTTTATTAATGTCTGAAGATTTTTTCAATGGCTTTTTTATCCTGAATTTTTGAAGGCGTTAAATCCAGCTTTCGTTTTTTCAACATTTTAAGACCCACTCCCATATCACTGAAAAGATCCAATTTCTTTAGCTTGTACCGCATCATGATCTCAAGTTTATGGGTCCGGCCATATTTTTTTACTGTGTTCAATACCTGGGTATGGAAATTTAAAATATCCGGTTCAGCGATTTCAACACCCATTTCAATGGCTTTATGACGTAAAGCATCCATTACAGCCGGGATATCAATTGCCATGGGGCAACCGCTGCTGCAGGTGTTGCATCCCACACACACCCAGATGGTGGAACTTTTCAATGCCTGTTCCTCCATCCCCAGCTGGATAAGGCGAATGATCCCATTGGGTGCATAGTCCATCCCCGCTAAAAACGGGCAGCCATTTGCACAGGTTTTGCAGTGCAGGCAGGCATTAAAATTAATCCCGGAACTTAACCGGATTTCATCAGAAAGGCTTTGATGGTTATCCACCAGGGTTATCATATCACTTTACCATCTTTCCAAAAGGGTGACATATCTCTGAGCTTTTGAATCACAGGAACAAGGGTTGCAATGATATGATCCATCTCTTGTTTTGTATTGTAATGGGACAAGGAAAACCGGATAGACCCATGGGCCGACTTAAAGGGCACTTCCATGGCCATCAGTACATGGGAAGGATCAAGAGATCCCGATGTACAGGCAGACCCTGAAGAAGCACAGATCCCTTCCCGGTCAAGCAAGAGAAGGATGGATTCTCCTTCCACCGCATCAAACCCGATGGACAAGGTGTTGGGAAGCCTTTGCTCAAGGTCGCCGTTGACCGAAGACCCGGGAATTTTTTCAAGCAGCTGAGTTTGAAGATAATCCCGAAGTTCCCTGACTTTGGTATTCATGATGCCAAGATTTTCTTTGGCAAGCTCGCAGGCCTTTCCAAGCCCGATAATGGAACCGGTATTTTCCGTTCCCCCGCGCCGCCCTTTTTCCTGGTGCCCGCCGATCAAGAAGGGTGAAAACTTGAATCCCTTTTTCACGTAAAGCACACCGATCCCTTTGGGGGCATGAATTTTATGACCGGAAAGGGACAACATATCCACACCTGTCTTTTTGACGTCAATGGGGACCTTGCCGGTTGCCTGAACCGCATCGGTATGAAAGAGGATTCCTTTTTCACTGGCTTTTTTTGCAATTTCTTCAATGGGAAATAAAACGCCTGTTTCATTGTTTGCCCACATTAAGGAAACAAGGGCTGTTTTATCAGACATGCTTTTGTACAGCAGGTCAAGATCAAGAAGGCCTTTTTTATCCACCGGGACAAATGTAACCGCATACCCCTGAGTCTTTTTTAGATGCTTATAAAGATTATTTATGGCAGGGTGCTCTACATTGGAGGTAATGATATGTTTTTTCTCAGGATACGCATGAATGGCAGAATAAACAGCCGCATTATCACTTTCTGTTCCACAGCTGGTAAAAACAATCTCATCCGTGTCCGCATTGATCAAATCCGCCACCCGCTGCCTTGCCTGTTTTATTTTTTTTGCGACCTCATCCCCAAAGGTATGCATGGAAGATGGATTGCCATATAGTTCACCAAAATAGGGCAGCATTTCTTCAATAACTTCATCAGCAACTTTTGTTGTTGCATTGTTATCCGTATATACAATTTTCATTTTTTATAACATCATCCTTTAGCTTTAACAGATTCGACCAATTCTTCAATCCTGTCCAGGCATTTACCGCATCCTCCACCGGCTTTCAGGTAGTTTGTAACATCCTCGGCAGTGTCAAGGCCGTTTGTCTTTACCGCATCCATGATCTCAAGATCGGTTACATCAAAGCACTCACAAACCAATTGCCCTGGTTTTTCCAGAATCTGAACACCTCGAAAATTGGCAATGGCTTTTTTTAAAGCCGACTGTCCCATGACAGAACAATGCATTTTTTCTTTTGGCAATCCGCCAAGGTAATCGGAAATATCATCATTGGTTATTTTTGCAGCATCCGTAAGGGTCATCCCCTTGATAATTTCCGTCAAAGCAGATGAAGATGCCACGGCACTGGCACATCCGAATGTCATAAAGGTCGCATCAACGATTCTTTCATTCTCATTGACTTTTAAGAACAGCTTTAATGCATCACCGCAATTTAATGAACCGGTTTCTCCAATAGCGTTGGCGCCTTCCAGTTCACCCACATTCCTTGGGTGTAAAAAATGGTCTTTAACCTTATCTGTATACTCCCACATAAATTGTCTCCTTAATCAAATCTCCACAGGATTTAACCTGTTATTCAAATATCTAAATCTAAAATACTACAGAGTGGTAGAATGTCAATAAAAGTGAAATCATTTTTACCGGGCATTCTGGACAGCCTTTGCAGACCATCAAGCCAGGTCAATGGGCACTTTCTTTCCTATCCTGATCCCCTCTGTTGTGATAAGCGTATCCCTTGCGACCACTTCCACACCGTTTTTCACGGCTTTTCTCAATTTCTCACCATAGACCCTATCGATCAGATCTGCCGGCTTGAATACCGTTGCATCCATTCGCTGGATCAAAAAAAAGATCACCCCCCTGTGACCGGCAGATACAAGTGCTTCAAGTTCATCAAGATGCTTTTGCCCCCTTATGGTCACGGCATCGGGAAACATGGCTGTTCCCTCTTCTACCAGGGTACAGTTTTTTATCTCCACATAGCACTTTTTTTTTGCCCCGTTTTCCAGGAGCAGGTCAAGTCTTGTATGGCTGCTTGTTTTTACCTCGGCTCTCACATGTTCATATCCGGACAACTCTTTTATCAAGCCTTTTTCAATGGCGTGTTTCACCAGTTTATTGGGGATCTGGGTGTTAATGCCGATCAAGGTTTGCGGCCCTTTAATCAACTCCCAGGTATAGGGATATTTTCTTTTTAGATTATCACTTTTGGACAACCAGACTTGTGATCCCGGAACAGCACACCCTTTCATGGAACCTGAATTCGGGCAGTGAACCGTCATGGTCTCACCGGTTTCAAGCTTGACATCGGCAAGAAACCGTTTGTATCTTTGAATCAATGTTCCGGTAATCAATGGCGGCATCTTATACCCATTCTTAGTCACATTTTTTTCCATTATAGTTTTCAGGTGCAGACAACCGTTCTTAACTCATCCATACTTAATCCCTTTCTAATGCCGAACCGGGTCAGACAAAAATCATACTTGACCGGGTCTTGTCTTAAAATTTTTCTGAACCCCTGGGTAATTTCAAGTGCTGTTTTTAAATCCATATTTTTTCTTTTGGTAAACTCAAGCATACACCCTGTTCTATACATGTGTGTATCCAAGGGGATGATCAACTGGGACGGGCTTATGTCATCCCATCCACCCGGGTCAACCCGATCTTTTCGTACCATCCACCTTAAAAACAGATGACTTCTTTTGCAGGCACTCTTCTTTTGGGGGTCTGCAAAAAGATGCCCAACCTCTCTGCCTCTGCCCATTTGATCAAAAAAAAAGGCAAGCCCCGGCAAAACTGTCTCATCTGAGGGTGTCCACCCTGCATAAAAACAATTTTCAAGGGATATAAACCGGTTTAAAACTTCCCTGATCCCCCATAAAAGATTGGTAAGATGGGCCTCACTTGCAAACCTGTATCGAAATCCTTTAAAATCATTTGCCATATCTTTTTTTGTCCGGCCCATAAGATATTCAAAAGGAGAGGGTTCAAGTTTTCCAAGGATATGGGCAACGGTTTTCATGATCATCTCAACCCGTCCATAGGCAAAACAGGCGGCAATGAACCCTGCAATCTCGCGATTTTTCTTATCAGAATAATCATAGAGGAATATTAACGGATCAGGGTCCACATATTCCTTTTTATTATAGGTTGAGTAAAGACACTCCAACCTGTCCTTTAAAATCATTAAGCCACAAAGGAACAACAGTAATCTGTCACTCTTTTGATCTTTAATGCAAATTTGGATTTAGCCGGAACTTCAAAAGATTCTCCATCTTTTATGGTTTTCCATTCTTTTTCTTGGGGCAGAAAAACCTCAAGATCTCCGGAAATAATTTCCATAATTTCTTTCTTATCCGTGTTGAATTCATAATCGCCTGGAAGCATTATGCCCAGCGTCTTTCGGGAACCATCCGGAAAAACTACCGAGCGGCTGGTAACCTTTCCATCAAAGTAAATATTTGCTTTTTTAATGATTGTTACACTCTTAAATTCAGTCAAAACCATCTCCTCTTAATTTTTTATAATTTTGAAACACGGCCGCGCTGATCAACTGCACAGTTTTTTTCATCAATTGATCAGCGGTTTATAATCAATTTCTACACAATGATTTTATTCCATTTAAGAAAAATTCACAAGGTTAAAGACCCTGATGCCTGAATGGTTGTCCTGCAGGACCTTTTTTTTATCTTGACTATCCCAATTTTAACGGATTAATATAAATCCTTTATTTTAATCAATTATATTGAGGAGTGCGGTAGCCATGCTGCAGGAGAAAAAGATAGGATTTATTGGAAGCGGGAATATGGGAGAGGCTTTGATCAGCGGTTTAGTTCTTTCCAAGGCAGCAAAACCTGAAAATATTATCTGTTCAGATATTGCAGAAGATCTTTTGGAAGAAATTCAAAAAAAATACAAGGTTTCAATCACAACGGATAATATCGAGGTGGCAAAAAAATCCGAGATTGTTATCTATGCCACAAAACCCCAGATATTGGGGAAGGTCTTAAAAGAAACGGCATCAGCCCTTGACACATCAAAGCTGATCATTTCCATTGCAGCGGGTGTCCCATTGGCTGCCATCGCGTCAGGACTCGGCAAGGAACTTCGCCTGATCAGGGTCATGCCCAATATCTGTGCCTTTGTTAAAGAGAGTGCCACGGCCATTGCGGCCGGTGAATATGCCTCAAAAGAGGATGTAAAGCTTGCAAGAGCGATTTTTGATTCTGTGGGAAAAACCGTCTTTATTCAGGAAAATATTCTCATGGATGCCTTTACCGGGTTAAGCGGCAGCGGGCCTGCTTATATCTTCATTATTGTTGATGCCCTGGCAGATGCAGGGGTTAAAATGGGACTGTCCAGAAAAGACGCTTTATTTTTATCCACCCAGACCGTTCTTGGATCGGCAAAGCTTTTGCTTGAATCCAAAGAACATCCCGGACAGCTGAAAGACAGGGTGGCTTCCCCAGGCGGAACAGCCATTGCCGGCATCCATACTTTAGAGCAGGGAGGACTTAGAACCACCCTGATCAATGCTGTGGAAGCTGCTGCCAAACGGTCAAAAGAGCTGGGAGATATGATGGTAAAAGATTTTATAGAAAATAATAAAAAAGGATAATACACAAACACCAGGGGCAAAAATCCTGCACAGGGTTTAGGCCCCTGGTGTTTTGCTCATGAATTGTGAAGCGGAGGATAGATGCCTGACGCTTAAACTTCAAGTTCCTTTTTGAGCCAATCTCTTACCTCCCCTTCAACTGCATATACACCTTTGTACTGGCCGATTCCTTTCAGGAATTCTTTTTCAAGATTTTGTGGAAGCCTGAAATTTCCAAGCTCTTCGGAATCAAATCCTTTTCTTCTGACCAGGGTTAAAATAGGCGGCTTTTTCCACGTATTGATCACAAAATATACGGTTTCATTATCATTATCCCTTGAATTATAATATGCCTGTGATCTTAACGGTCCCCACTCCAGATGAAGGGCAATAGCTTCTTCGGGTGTCATGTCCCAGTCCACGGAATTGATCAGATTATAATTGTTTTTTATATCATTAAGGCTCATACACTCCTCCGGTAATTTATTATTGAATCCACTACTGTTTAATAAATACAGCAAATTGCGTGCCTGTACAGTTTGCTTTACCAAAAGGGCTTTAATCAAAGGAATGCTCGTCGTCGGGGAGGGGATAAATGTATATGGTGATCCATCACTTAAACCAAACGTGAGACACAATGAGCAAGACACAATTGTCTCGCTCATTGTGTTGCGTTTATATTACCAGTTTTCACAAAGCAGTTCAAAAAATCCAGCCGGTTTTACACAGGCCGGGCATTTTTGAGGCGCGGCTTTTCCGGTATGTATATATCCACAGCTCAGGCACCGCCAGACGCGTTCTTCGTCTTTTTGAAAGACCCTGTCCGTTGCAATATTCTGGGCCAGTTCACGGTAGAGCTTTTCATGATGCGTTTCAGCTACTATAATATTTTCAAACGTATCCTTCGCCCTTTCAAATCCCTCCTCTTGAGCAATTATAGCAAATTTGGCATACATCTCTTGACTGACATATTTCTCCAAAGCTGCAGCTGAAAGAAGATTGGTGCGGGTATCCTTGATCACACCGGTAGGGAAGGTCCATTTTATTTCAAGCTCTCCCTCGTTAAAAAATTTAAAAAACCGCAACGCATGCTCAAATTCCTGATCTGCAGTTTCATCAAATATTTTTGCAATCTGGATATACCCTTCATCACGGGCTTTGTTTGCAAAAAAATTATACCGGGTTCTGGCCTGGGTTTCTGCTGCAAAAGAGGTATGAAGATGAATAGCTGTCTTGCTATGCCTGAACATTACCATAGAAACCTTCTTTTTTATTCTTCAATAGTTATGGCTTCTGCACCGCATTCAGCCGCTGCTCTTCGAACAACATCTTTTAGATGTTCCGGAATCTTATCCATTTTAATAGTGGATTTTAATTGATCTTCATCATATTCAAAAATTTCAGGACAAAGATCATTACAATTCCTGTCACCCATGCACATTTTGCTGATGGTTACTTTCATTTTAAATACATCCTCCTTTTAAATAGTTTATTTAATATCCTGCATCTTGCTTATTTCCGCATCCAGGCGTGGTACTTTTCAACCCATGCGAGTATTTTTTTGGGTGCATGGATTTTCTTCCATAAGCCTGCTGCATACTTATTGGCTTCAGCCATTGTCGGATAAATATGGATTGTCGCTAAAATCTTATTCAACCCTATTCCATGCTTCATTGCAAGGACAAATTCTGCAATGACATCTGCTGCATGATTTCCCACAATGGTGACGCCCAATATCTTATCTTTCCCCGGTACGGTCAGCACCTTGACAAACCCATGGTCTTCAGAGTCTGTGATAGCCCGGTCAAGGTCATCAATTCCATACTTAACCATTTCATAATCAATGCCGGCAAGTTCTGCATCCGTCTCATTTACCCCCACCCTTGCCACTTCAGGATCCGTATAGGTGGCCCATGGGATGGTGCTGTAATCCACACTGAATTTTTTAAACCTGCCAAACAGCGCGTTTACACAGGCAAACCAGGATTCATGGGCAGCCGTATGGGTAAACTGATACCGGCCATGAACATCTCCGCTGCAATAGATATTGGGGAAATTGGTCTGTAAAAATTCATTGGTTTCAATCTGTTTGTTTTTTCCCAGTTCAACGCCCAATTCTTCAAGTCCAAACCCGTTAATATTTGGAACTCTTCCAAGGGCAATCAAAATTTCATCAAATACGATCTTCACCTCTTTGCCATTGTGATCGCAAATCAATTGTTTTGCTTTTTCATTAATTTCTATTTTCTTTGCTGAATGGTTTAACGCAACCGTTATCCCCTCTGTTTGAAATCGGTTCAAAACCATTTGGGCTGCATCCGGATCTTCCTTTTTCATTATCTGCGATCCTCTCTGGACAAGGGTCACCTGTGACCCAAGCCTTGAAAACCCTTGTGCCAGTTCACACCCGATGGGTCCTGCCCCCAGCACTATCAGGTTTTTCGGAAGAACCCGGATATCCCAGATAGTGTCTGAGGTCAGATAGCGTATCTTTTCAAGCCCCGGCAGATCAGGGATGAATGGGGTTGCACCGGTGGCAACAATAATATTTTTTGTGGTTAAGATCTTATCATTCACTCTCACCTCAAAAGGGGATACAATTTGCGCCCTGCCCCTGATGCACTCCACACCCAATCCTGTATACCGTTCAATTGAATCATGGGGGGCAACTTTTTTAATAATGGATTGAACCCGCTCCATGACCGTTGCAAAATCAAACTCAATGGAGATAGTTTCAAATCCATACTCTTTTGCCCTTTTTACATAGGAAAGAAGTTTTGCACTGGCAATAAGCGCCTTGCTGGGCACACACCCTGTATTCAGGCAATCGCCCCCCATCTTCCGGGCTTCGATCAAAGCCACTTTTGCATTTACAGCGGCGGCAATATAAGAGGCCACAAGTCCTGCCGATCCTGCCCCGATAACCACCAGGTTATAGTCATAGTTTCCTGGTTTTGAATATTTTGAAAATACTTTTTGCTGCCTTACATAGTCTGTGAGCCGCTTGGTAATAAACGGAAAAATACCCAATAAGGCAAACGACAGAATAATGTTCAATGATATGATTCCGCCGGCAGATTCTATTTTTGCAAGCTGGGTTCCGGCATTAATAAACACAATGGTTCCGGGAAGCATCCCCACCTGGCTGACCCCATAAAAAACAATTGTGCGAATGGTCGTCAGCCCCATGACCAGGTTGATCACAAAAAAGGGAAATGCTGGCACAAGCCTTAGCGTAAAAAGGTAAAATCCACCCTCTTTTTCTATTCCATTGTTTATGGCAGCAAGCTTTGAAGAAAACTTGTTCTGGACCCAACTTCTGAACATATACCGGGAAAACAAAAAGGCAAAGGTTGCGCCCAGGGTGC
Source organism: Pseudomonadota bacterium (assembly GCA_018821715.1). Taxonomy (GTDB): domain Bacteria; phylum Desulfobacterota; class Desulfobacteria; order Desulfobacterales; family Desulfobacteraceae; genus Desulfobacula. The sequence continues at coordinate 17,756 of JAHJLN010000058.1, forward strand.
TGGCAAATGAAACAAGAAGGGTCCCGTAAAAAAGTCCGAACACCGCACCTCCGGCAAGGGTCATTATGACAGCGCCAGGCAGGGACAATGCTGCCATGACGATATAAACAACCATGTAACCCACCATGGTCATCAGTTTATGCTGCCCGTAATACGCCTTAAAGGCATCCAGTTTGTTTTTCAGGTTGACCAGTGAAAAATACTGATCCAGATCAAATAAAAAAAATATTGAGATTAACCCTGCCATCACGAGCAAGAGTATAAGTTTAAATCCCAAACTTTTTTTCATTGAACGTCTTCCTTTTCAATCTTTGGATACAGTCCCAAAAGCCTATAACACATTTTCAATGGCCTGAAATTTCTTCATAAATTTTCTGTCAATGTAGTCTTTAATCCAGAATGCCATTTTCCCGCTAAATATCACCCCTTTTTTCTTTAATACCCCAAGCCCGCCTCCCAGATTAAAAATTAAAAGATAATCAGGGCCTGGATCAAATATTTCAAACTCTTTTTCTTCCAGGGCAGCCATTAAATTATGAAGCAGAACAGGATTTTGTCGAACCGCATACACCCCCACCTTATCCAGCGGCTGGTCCTTAAAATAAATACAATCACCGCCGCCGAATATATTTGTATATTTTACAGACTGCAGGTATTGATTGACCAAAAGCCCTTTATCCGGGCCGACGGGCAACCCTGAATCCTCAAAGATGGAGGAAGGCTTAACCCCCAGTGCCATGAAAATAAAATCAGTTGAAACTGTGTCTCCAGATTCAAGAGTGATTTCATCTTGCCTGACTTGTTTTACATACCCTGTTTCAAGAATTTGAATTCCCCTTTTTTCAAGGATAGAAAACACTCTTGACCTGATGCTTTCAGGGAATCTTGCCATAAATTGATTCCCTGCGAAAATCCGTATATCCGGCATATGTTGATTCACTTTTTTTGCCAGCTGCCATACATTCCCTGCTACTTCGGCAGAAGAAGGCCCTCCCCCGACAATACTGACAATGATCTTTTTTTGTGCAAACATAATTTTGAGCTTATCTGCGGCCTCCATGAGCTTTTCAATGGGCTTGACCGAATAAATATTCTCCTGGTCTTCATGGGCTTCTGGCATGGGCACATAACTGCCGGCATTAAAGGAGAGCACATCGTATGGGAAGATGTTCCCGGTCCGGGTAAAAACCTGTTTTTTATCTGCATCAATCCGGACAACCTTATCCTTTACAAAAATCCCTCCCTGTTTTTGGACCACCTGTTTTGTAGCAAACCGGATATCGGCCGGATGGTATGTCCCGCCCAGCATTCCGGGTCCCATACCGGAATAGTAGTGGTAAAAGGAGGGACCGATGACGGTGACCTTAAACCCTTTTTCAACAAACCTGCCAATATTTTCAAGGGTCATCATGTGGGCATGGCCGCCTCCGACCAGGACAAGATGTTTTCTCATTTTAGCCGCTCCTTTTAAAGACTGTCCATCAATTTGCCCAGACTTGCCAGGTGAGCCTTTTCTTCATTGGCAATTTTATTGATAATCTTTCTTGATTCCAGGCGCTTGATTTTTAAGGACACTCTTTGATAAAGATCCAGGGCCTGGGCTTCGATTGACATGGCAAGGGAAATCACCTGGGTGGGTGAATTCAGGTCCGGCTTGAAAAGATCAAGATATTCCCTGGTAGACAGCCCTCCCTCCAGTGCCTTTATTTCAACCATTTTTTCAAATGCTTCCTTGCTCACCGCTTCAGGGCTGATGTCATTATATGCCAGATAAATTGACCGTTGATGTTTTACTTCAATATCCGACAGTTTGGCAAAAAGATCTTTTACTTTTTCAAGGGTTGCCTGTTTTTCCATGGTGACATAAAAATCACGAAGCCCCTGCTCAAGGGAGTAAGCCACCTTCAGCACATCCAAAGGCGCTTCTTTTCCAGTGAAAAGATCCATTCCAAGATCCTGCGGCCCCACTGCTGTTTGCGATTGCCAGGCGTTTATCCCGCCTGCGACGTTAAAGACTTTCTTAAACCCTTTCCCTGCCAGCATCTGCGCAGCAACACGGCTGCGCCCGCCAATGGCTCAATAGACCAGCGTCGGTTTTTCAGGATCAAGTTCACCAAGCCTGTCAGAAAGCTGGGGCAACGGGATCAGTGTAGCGCCAGGGATATGGCCCACCTGGTATTCCGAGGGTTGTCTGACATCCAGAATCGTGATGTCTTCACCCGGATGTTGAGAAATATAGGCTTTGGTCTCTGGAAAATCAATTGACTTGGCCGGAGTTAAAAACTGCATCCATTTCATATGAAGACCTCCGTTTTTTAATGTTTTTGTTTTAAAAGATACTTTGATTTAATCAATACCAAAGCGATTTAACCCAGAGATTTAAATGCCCTGGTACTGGCCCCGCAAACCGGACATTTCCACCCTTCCGGCAATGCCTCAAATTTTGTTCCCTTTGCTATTTTTCCCTTTTTGTCCCCTTTATCCGGATGATAGATATAACCGCAGTTCACTGTCTGACACTGGTACATATCTTTGGGTTCCACCATTTTTTTTATCCTTTCTTAAAATTTATATTAAAGCACTATTGATTGCACTATTTTTATTTTTTAACCGGTCCTGTTGATACAACATAAAACAAGGAAACGTCTTCATTAAGATCAAACAGATCCCGGGCTTCTTCATCATACAGCGCGCCCACGCCGCAACACCCAAGTCCCAGACCTGTTGCACCAAGATAAATCCTCTGGGCGATTCGGCCTGAATGCATCAGAAGATAGCGATACCCTCTTGGACCGAAACTTGTTTCAAGATATGACAAATCCGCCATAAATAAAAAATTCACAGCAGCATGTGCGATCCATTGCTGATCCAGGCAGACCCTGGAAAGGGCATTATGATATTGCCCTTTTCTGATCAAATGAAGCGATGTGCGATCCTGAGAAAAAAGATAAAACCCATCCTCTATTCCGTGAATATTCTGACAGGACACTCCGATAGTCAGACAAGGATCCACCTTTTCTGCTTGCGCATCAGAACAAGGCAAACTTGAAGCCAGCCTGAGAAGGCGGATGGCTTTCGTCATATCCAGAACTTTGGGAACAAAATTTCTTTTGGATCTCCTGAGACAGACTGTTTCCATATAGTCTATTTTATCAGGTGGGCATGAAAAATCAGAAAGGCGTATCGTCTTTTTTAGTGGTTTTGTTACCCGATCTGTTTGTTTAGGACCAACAAATTTTTTCTGAGCCGGTTTTCCCCCCAGATGATATATTTTTTCAAGCAGGGGATAGGACGGCCCGGCTGACAACCCAATTTTTTGTTCTGCCCTGGGTCCTGAAAGATGAGGTCTGCTGTCAATTTGTTCCTTCACACAACAGGTATCTTGCCCCACAGTCACAATTGCCAGTGGGACTTCTTTTGCATTGTCCAGAAATAAACGCTGAGATATTTTTTGATCATCAAAATCATACTCAATTGAAAAAAACTGATCAAAGGCGTTTAATGCAAGAGATAGATTTTCCATCAGATGACCTGAATCCAGAAGGATATATCGAAACGCCCTTTCTCTGTATTTCCAGGAACTATTATAAAACTCTCCTGTAATGATAAAAGAAAAAGAAACTTCTTTATCCTCCTGGGCAGGATTCTCCCCCCTTTGTATCAAGGCGAGAAACTCTTGTATCATGTTGCAATAATACAACCCTGTCTCAAGACCATTCATAAATCTGACCAAAAGATACAGATGGCAGGGATACAACCCTCCTGCCGAAGGGGTCGTTCGAAAATAAAAATTCATCCCATTCGCAGCGCCTGTTCTCGTTACCCCATAGGCCAGAAGCAGTATTTGGGATAACGCATTCAAGCTTAACGGGCCCCTTAACCCTGCCTGAGGGAGTTGATCAAACAATAAATTCAAATCAACTTTGGATTTTGAACCTGTTTTTATTAGATCAATTTTATTTAAAAAAGCATATGATTTAAACGGAACAGGATAATTTTCAAAATCAAGATGATGTGGCGTTATCCTGTGCCGTATATGGTTTGTTGCCAAATGATATGCTTTGGCAGTGATGATCCCTTCATCCATCCTTAGCTTTTGTCTTCCTCAACATCAGCTTCCATAATCATCATGCACTCATGACATTCAAGTTCAATATTGGGAACATCGCCATATCGTTTTTTCATTTCTTCTTCAGACAGATGAGAAACCCCGGAACACCCACACTGGGGGCAAGACGTTTTTATCCTGTATTTTTTAGTCATAACAACCTCCTGACATCATCGTTTATTGCACCTTTTTTTGTTACTCACCCTTGATCTGAGGATCATTCGGCTTTCCTGCACAATCGGGCGTATAGCAGGAATTATCAACAAAAGCACAGTCGCTCTTACAGGAAGGACACTCTTCAGGCGGTGTATCGGCTTCAAGCGTATAACCGCATTTACTGCATAACCAGCTAACCATAATTTTTCTCCTTTTTTAACTGTTGTTTTTTATCTGGTTTTCTTTCAAAATCACCCTTCTTTGTTTATCTAAAATTAAGTATCTTTCAAAAAGCATGCCATTTTTAGATAGATATTTTTTCCAAATCATTTTATACCGTATCAGAAGATGACCATTGCAGATCAAGTACACATTAACTCATCAGGACGAGCGATATGCAAAACAAAGAGAATAATGATGGTTATACCATAAAAACACCTTCAGTAAAAATAAATTACCCCCTTAAAAGAAAATTTGTTTTTGGTGTTATCATCATCATTGTTCCTATCCTGGGTCTTGTTTTTACGTGGATCGGATTTCGCATGTCCAACCAGGGCAAACAGGAAACCCTTGAAAAAGCAAGAGTGCTGGCAGATCAGATCATTTTGACCCGTCAATGGGTAACCGACTGTATGGGGGGCGTTTTTGTCAATCTTAAAAGCCCGGGCGCAACAGGGGTTACCTTTGCGACAGCTGATAAAATTTTACTAGGACAGGACACTTACCAGCTTTTCACCCCGTCAATGGTGACCCAGAAACTGTCTCAATATTCTTTTGAAAAAAAGTCCTATCAATTCCGCTTGTCCAGTCTGACACCCATTAATAGTGCCAACAGCCCGAATGAATTTGAAAAAACAGCTTTAAACAGCTTTATAAAGGATAAAACAACAGAATATTACCATTTCACAAACCAGTCTTTTGATTATATGGCACCCCTTTACTATAAAAAAGGTTGCATAAAATGTCATACCAGCGAGACCCGGCATAAAACCAGCATCATCGGCGGGTTAAGGGTAACCATTCCCTATGAAAACATACGACACGCCTTAAAAAAAAACATATGGCTGCTGGCCGGCGCAGGAATCTGTATTAGTTTTATCACCATTATTGTGCTGGTTTTTCTGATCCATACCCTTGTTTTAAAACCCATCAATGAGCTGGAAGAAAAAAGCCGCGAGCTCTCCTTTGGCAATCTGGGCACAAGAGTGTCGCTCCATACAAACGATGAACTTGAAAAACTCGGGAAAAGTTTTAATCTCATGGCGCAAAGCCTGATGCACAACCGGGACAACCTGGAAGAAAAGGTGGCAAAAGCGACCAAAGATCTTGCCCTTGCCAATCATGAGCTTTTAAAACTGGATAAGATGAAGTCAGACTTTCTTGCCAATATGTCCCATGAACTTCGAACCCCTTTAACAGCAGTCAAGGGCAGCATCAATTATCTTGAAAGAACCGTTTTTGACCCGGATCATCTTAAATACATCCAGATCATTGAAAAAAATATTTCCAGGCTCACCCGGCTGATTTCGAATCTGTTTGATTTTACCAAACTTGAAGCCGGAACAATCGAGTGGGAATTTGAACGACAGGACATTTCACAGCTTGTAAAAGAAGTGATTGAGATTATGAGTCCTCTGACACTGGAAAAAAAGATAACAATTTTGCAGGACTGCCCTGAACAACTTTATGCCATTATCGATCTTGAACGAATGGAACAGGTCCTGGTCAATCTTCTGGACAATGCCGTAAAATTTTCAAAATCCTGCGCCACGATCAGGATAAAGGTTCGGCTTGAAAACAATGATATTCAAATTTCCATCGAAGATCAGGGCCCTGGTATCCCTGAGGAAAATCTTGAAACTATATTTAAAAAATTTTACACCAGCACAACGGATTCAACCCTGAAAAATCAAGGAGCCGGTATGGGACTTGCCATATCCAAAGCCATCGTCATTGCCCATGGCGGCAGTATCCATGTCCAGAGCAGCAACGGATCATCCAGCATATTTTTTATAACCCTTCCCAAAGGATAACAGGCCACCGAATGTCCAACGCTTACAAAACCATTTTAATTATAGACGATGATAAAGACATTGTTGAAACCATCAAAGGCAATTTAACCCTTGACGGATACAAGGTTATTTTTTCCCATCTTGGTCATGAGGGCATTGAAATGGTCAAAACCCATCAACCGGATCTGATTCTGCTTGACCTGACCCTGCCGGACATGGATGGCATTTTAATCTGTGAAATTTTAAGAAAATCCTTTGATTCTCCAATCATCATGCTGACAGCCCGCGACACGCTTTCGGATAAGGTTCTGGGACTTAAAAGCGGTGCAGATGATTATATTGTCAAACCCTTTGAATACCTGGAACTTTCAGCAAGGATCACCGCAATTTTCAACCGGATCGACCGATCGCTTGTCAAAGAAAAACAAGGATTCAAGCACCTTGAAATAAACTATAAGACACGACAGGTTCTTATCAGGGAACAGATTGTAAAACTGACAAAGACGGAATTCCAGCTTCTGGAACTCTTTGTCTGCCACCCTGACAAGAGTCTTTCAAGGGAATTTATAGAAAAACAGATCTGGTGGGATTCACAGCTCTATTCCCACAGCAGGGCACTGGACGTCCATATCCAGAGATTAAGAAAAAAAATTGAAGAACATCCTGAAACCCCAACCCTTATTGTTACCATTTCAGGGGTTGGATATAAATTCAACAGCCGTTAATTATAAATTAAATACCCGGGATCAGCAATTATTCTATTGGTCTGGTTTTATCCTTGAGCCAGGAGGCCACATCCTTATCCAGGACAGGTGACAGTTTTTCACACACCCAGCTGTGATATGCATTGATCCAGTTTTTTTCATCCTTGGACAACCTGTTTTTGTCTATCAACGTTCTTTCAAAATGACAACATGTCAATGTCTCAAATTTCATGAAAGTTCCAAACTCATTTTCAACGGCTTGATCCACAAGAATCATATTTTCCAGCCGGATGCCGTAAGCCCCCTCTCTGTAAATACCCGGTTCATTGGTCAGTACCATGCCTTTTTCAAGTTTCACATCCACAGGATGGGAGCTTATCCTTGCAGGCCCCTCATGAACGCATAAAAAGAATCCCACGCCATGCCCTGTGCCATGGCCGAAATCCATTCCCTGGTTCCATAGATACTGCCGCGAAAGTGTATCAATCTGAAAGCCTTTAGAGCCTTTTGGAAACAGGGTTGTTGCCACAGCAATATGCCCTTTGAGAACCAGGGTGTAATCTGTTACTTCCTGTTTTGACGGTTTACCCTGATAAATGGTCCTTGTTATATCAGTCGTACCGGTAAGATAATTTCCACCTGAATCCGTTAAAAACATGCCTTTTTTGCCAATGATCCTGTCGGTTTCTTTTGTCGGCAAATAGTGGCACATGGCTGAATGATCCCCAAAAGCCATGATCGGATCAAAACTGTTATCAACAAACAAGGCCTGTTCTTTCCGAAACCCATATAATTTTTGAGCAGCTGTAAGCTCAGTCACCGGATCCTCTTCATTGTGATGCTCAAGCCAAAACAGAAAGTTAACAATCGCTGCACCGTCTTTTACTGAAGTCTGTCTTAAATGAGCAATTTCCACATCGTTTTTTATGGTCTTCAGCGCAATGGCCGGATTGGGTTTTTCAACAATATTACATGTTTTATGAATGGCCTGATAAAGTCTGCAATTCACATTTTCCGGATCCACCAGAATCGTTTTATGATCCCCAAATTTCGATAACGCAGCAGTTATGTCTTTATATTCAACAATATCGATGTCATCCTTACTGAGCTCTTTTGAAAGGCTATCGGTAATTTTTTCTTTGCCGATAAACAGAAACACCTTGTCTTGACCCATCAATACAAAGGCGATATTAACCGGATTTGTGTGAACATCCTGTCCGCGAAGATTCAAGGTCCAGGCAATATCATCAAGGGTTGCCATCAAATGGTATGATGCGCCCGACGCCGCCATTTGTTCCCGGATTTCCCTGATCTTATCCCCACGGCTTTTCCCGGCATATTTTTTTGAAAAGGAAAAGGCTTTTGAATTTGGCCTGGGAGGCCTGTCGGCCCAGAGATCCTTGACAACATCAATGGTTGTGTCCAGCAAAAGCCCTCTGGCCTTGAACTGGGTTTCATATTTTTTCATATTGGCCATGCTGACCATATTTCCGTCAATGCCGATGGTATCCCCGGGCTTGAGCGTGTCTGTCAGCCATTTTTCAAAGGTTGGGACCTTTGGGTCCCCCATTTTAAACAAAACAAATAAAGAACCTGAGATCTGTTTTTCAGCCTGGATATAGTATCTGAAATCCGTCCATAAAATGGCATGCTCAAGAGTAATGACTGCGGTTCCGGCAGATCCTGAAAAACCGGTGAGCCATTTTCTTGCCTGCCAGCGTTCGGCAACATATTCACTCCCATGGGGATCATTGCTTGGAATTACAACGGCGGCAATATTGACGGCTTTCATCAATTGCCTGATCTGATCAATTTTCTTATTCGTATCCATCATTTGTCTCTGGTTCCTGTTTAAAAAAAAGTTGCCTGTTTTTGGTTATTCAATAACAAACTTTTTAATCAAATTATCAAGCATATCTGTCTGCTGCTGCATTTTTTGGGCATCTGAATTGATAGTACTGCAATTTTCAGACATCTTTATACTGGCCTGGTTCACTTTTTTCATATCTTCGGAAATATCTGTAGTCAAATTATCAAACTGGGAAATACTCATATTTACATCATTGATACCTTCTGAAACCGTTGTTGTGTTATTTGCAATTTCTTTTGTGGTGGCAGATTGTTCCTCAATGGCAGAGGCGATCTCATTAACCACTTCATTCATATCTCCAAATGCCTTGGAAATATTTACCATTTCATTTACCGTGATATCTGTTGACTTCCTGATATTGTCAATTTTTGCCTTAATATCCTGTGTTGCAACCGCTGTCTGCCTTGCCAGTTCCTTTATTTCTCCCGCCACAACGGCAAAGCCCTTTCCGGCTTCACCTGCCCTTGCCGCTTCAATGGTTGCATTCAGTGCCAGAAGATTTGTCTGCTCTGAAATTTCATTAATTGACTCTGTAAAGGTATCAATCTCTTTTGCATCCATCCCGAGCTGGTTGACATGGGAAGATGCATTTTTAATTTTCTGACCGGTTTCAACACTCATGGTCCTTGCAGTTTCTGCATTTCTTGCGATTTCATTAATGGTTGCCGTCATTTCTTCTGTTGCAGAAGCAACAATATCAAGATTATCAGAGGCTTGCCCCACCACCTCTGAAATAGATGAAATATTTGAACTCATCTCAGTGGTTGAAGCGGTTACGGTTTCTGTGACTTTTGACATGTCATGAGAACTGTCAGATATCTGCCCGGATTGTTCTTTGGTCACATTTGCAAACCGGGATAGAGCCTGAGAACTTTTAGAAATATCTATAATCATGGTCTGCAACTTTTCTATGAAAAGATTAAACCATTGAGACAATTCCCCGATCTCGTCTTTTGACTTGATCTCAATTCTCTTGGTCAGGTCGCCTTCTCCCTGTGCAACGTCTTTGAGACTTTGTGTGACTTTGAGAATGGATTTTACGATGGTTCCTGAAACAAAAAGTGCAACAGGAATGATAAGAACAATACAGCACAGATAGACAATAATAAGAACATACACTACCTGTTTGGTATTATCGATAACTGTTTTGGTGGAATTGAGTACTGTAATGGCCCCGTCAAACTGTCCATTGGAATAGACCGGTAAAATTCCCTGGAGATATTTCTTGTCACCAAAGCTGATGGTATTTAATACTGCAGTTTGTTTTTCAAATTCCCATGAGGGTTCAACGCTGCCGGCAAAACCATCTTTTGCAAGGCTTTTATACGCTGCAAGATCTCCTGCAGACAGATTTTCTCCTGCAAAAATATTGATGTTCATCCCTGTCAGCTCTGCCATCCGGGTGACAAAGGTTTTTCCCAAGGCTTTGGACAGAACAACAAAACCAAAAAGTCTGGGTTCCATTTTTTCGGTTTCCTTGTTGTAGTCATCTACCATTACAGGGACTGTAATATCCAAGATTAACCGGTCATTGGATTTTTTCAAGCGTTTTGTAATGCCTTTTGAAGAAAGATCCTTTCTTTCAACTTCAGTTTCAAGCTCACTGATCTTTTCATCTGTCTGAAATTTACTTTTCTTTAAATCGTCATTGTCATTTATACTGACATGGTTGAACGCCTTCTTGGGATTAATATAATAGTATCCGGCAAGCCTTGAACCATTTGCTTTTTTTTCAGAAAAGGCAATCAGTTCTCCCTTGCTGTCATAGATGGCCATTTTATGGATATCATTGGCAGAAGATGTTGCAAAAACAGCATTGGCCAAATCCAGGAATGAGGTCTCTGTCATGCCAAGGTCATATTTCTCCTTGAATTCAACAATAAATTTGACATTCTCACCCACCTTGAAGACCCCATTCATTTGATCCGTCTTTTTTAACAGATCCTCCTGGATCTCAAAGATCTTGTTTTTAATATTATTGACGGCAACAACAATATTGGTATTTGTTGTGTCCACATTCTGCCGGTAAATCACATAAGATACCACCAGAGATGAAACCACCATAACACTTAAAACAACCAGCAAAATAACGCTTAAAATTTTCTGTTTTAGCTTAAAAGAAAAAAAAATCATGGCTCACCTTTATTAAATTTTATCAGGTAAAACTGCACTCCCCTAACCATACACCTTGAAACATACTATAGTTTGAATCTTTCCCACAATTGTTTTTTACACATCCGGATAAAAAAGTCTAACCATTATAAAATGCTTGTTTTTTATTTTTATATTTCCATGCTAATATGGCTCATTTTAACTACACCATATTTTTAGGAGCATGATGAATATATGAAATATAATTTTGATGAAATTATTAGCAGAGAGGGCACTTCTTCATTGAAATGGGAAAAATATACCGGCAGGGATATCCTCCCCATGTGGGTGGCAGACATGGATTTTAAAGCACCGCCGCAGGTTTTGGACACACTTAGGCAAAGTATTGAACATGGAATTTTAGGCTATACGACTGTCCCTGAAACGCTCAACGACGTTATTATACAAAAATTATGGACCCTGTATAACTGGAAGGTTAAAAAAGAATGGATTCTATGGATTCCCGGAGTCGTCTGCGGATTAAACATCGCCTGCACAACCTTTGGCAGACCACAGGATAACGTTGTCACCACAACGCCCATATATCCGCCCTTTTTATCCGCACCTTTAAACTGTGGGAAAAAACTGGTAACCATTCCCATGATTGACAAAAACCTTCGGGCAACCCTTGACTTTGATACCCTTGAAAAAGAACTGAAAAAAAACAGTGGCCTGTTCATGTTCTGCAGCCCTAACAATCCCTGCGGCACGGTCTTTACCAAAGCAGAAATCAGCACGCTTGTGGCGCTGTGTGCTGCCCATGATGTTATCATCTGTTCAGATGAAATTCACAGCGATTTTGTTTTGGATAAAAACAAGCGCCACATCCCGACAGCATCCATATCGCAGGCTGCTGCCAGGCAAACCATCACCTTGATGGCGCCTTCCAAAACCTATAACATACCGGGCCTTGGGTGTTCGTTTGCTGTCATCCCGGATGAACGGCTAAGACATCTATTTGAATCCAAAATGCAGGGTCTGATACCGGATGTAAATCTGTTAGGGCTCTTTGCGGCACAAGCTGCCTATAAAGAGTGTGATGAATGGCTTTCCCAGTTAATTGTCTACCTGAGAAAAAACAGGGATATGGTTGTTGACTGTGTCAATAAAATGAAAGGGTGCAGACTCAATCCCGTTGAGTCCACATATCTTGCCTGGATTGATGTGAGAGATACAGGCCTTGAAGATCCCGTCGGTTTTTTTGAACAGGCAGGTGTCGGACTTTCAGACGGCAATTATTTTGGCCAGAAAGGATTTGTGAGATTGAATTTCGGATGCCCGGAATCTGTTCTTAAAGAAGGGTTGAAAAGAATGACGGCCGCCGTAAAAAATCTTTAGCGCTCCCAAAAACCGTTAAATTCAATTGTATAATTTGTTGGTAAAAAAAAATTGACAAGGGATTTATTTTTTTCTTGATTTGAAAAAAAAATACTGGTATTGGAATAAAGCATACCATACCGTATGGTTTTACTTTTAAAGGTGAGGACATGAAACGACTCAATAAAGCTGCCTGGTTTGAACAAGGGTTCAGTATTCTTAAAGCCAGTGGCGCAGCCGACCTTACCATTGAAAATCTTACAAAAAAATTAAACAAAACCAAAGGCTCATTTTACCACCATTTTAAAAACCGTGATGATTATTTTGAAAAACTTTTGGGATTTTGGGAAAAGAAACAGACCTTTGATATTTTTGAAATCAGCAAGCAGGAAAAAACATTTAAAGATATTAACGCTACCCTTTTAAGGCTTTCAAAAAAAAATATGGACCCGGAGATTGAAGTTGCCGTCCGGGCATTGGCATTAAGAGATCCTTTGGCAAGAAGCTTTCAACAAAGAATTGACAGCCAGAGAATTGGATTTTTGCGGGCCATGTTTTCGCTGATGACAGATGATCCCGAGCAGGTGGAAATGATTTCTTTGATACGATATTGTTTTTATATTGGTTCTCACCAGATTATTCCAGCCATTGATGAGCAAACCTATAAAAAAAAATTGGATGCGCTCATGGAAATGTTTGAAACCTATGTTGAACTGAACAAATCAAAAAAAACATCCACCAGGAATAGATAATGAAAACCATTATTTTAGAATAAAGGAGGTTTGGGAAAATAAAAACAGGATTCCAGGATATAAAATTACATATCAGACAAAGTTTTTAAGACATTTTACCTGTCATTTTGAAAAACTTTAGTCATCAGAATGCGGCGAATAAAATTCGGTGGATTAATCTTGTATATACAAGCAATAAATCTATCATTCCTGCTGTTTTGAA
>JAHJLN010000059.1 GCA_018821715.1 Pseudomonadota bacterium
GTATCAACAGATTCAAGACGGCTCAATTGTTGTGATGCAAAGTTTAAAGGAGAACTTTTACTGCCGGATGAAAGTGTGATTATTCCAAAAAAAGGGTTGTCAGAGTTAAGCAAATTCATTGACAGCAGCAGCGATAGTATAAGAGTCGGAATTAAAGACAATCATTTTATCTTTCAAAATAAAAATGAATCCATCATGATAAAACTTCTTGAAGGAGAATATCCTGACTATAAACCTGTGATAAATTATGAAGATATGATTCCCATTGAAATGGATAAAAACATGTTTTACACCCTTATGAAAAGGGTATCTATTTTAACGTCTGATGATTATAAAAGTGTGATCTTAACTTTCAGAGACAATGAGCTGGTGGTTACCATTACCAATCCTGAAATAGGCGAATCAAAAGAAAGGATGATGATTTCATTTTTAAATGAAGAGATTAAAAGTGCCTTTAATCCGAGATATTTTATGGATGCCTTAAGTGTTTTTGAAGACAGTATTGTGGTTATAAATATTAAGGACAATAAGAGCCCCTGTATAATAAGAGGCCTTGATGATAATAAACTTGTTTGTGTAATAATGGCGATGCATATATCATGAATGAAAATAAAGTAATAAAAGAGTATAATTCAAGCAGTATAAAAGTATTAGAAGGCCTTGAAGCGGTAAGAAAAAGACCGTCCATGTATATTGGAAATGTTGATATAGAAGGTCTTCATCACCTGGTGTATGAAGTGGTGGATAACAGTATTGATGAGGCCATGGCAGGCCAGTGTGATACAATCCTTGTGACCATCCATCCGGACAGTCGTGTGAGCGTAGTGGATAATGGCCGCGGAATTCCTGTTGAGATGCATGAAACAGAAAATATACCTGCCTGTGAAGTGGTCATGACCAAACTCCATGCCGGCGGCAAGTTTGATAAAGATTCCTATAAGGTATCCGGCGGGTTGCACGGGGTGGGAATATCCGTTGTAAATGCCCTTTCCCAGAAACTGGATATGGAAGTTTATAAAAATGGTAAAATTTATCATCAGTCCTATTCAAAAGGCGCAAAAAAAACCGATTTGACGATTATCGGAGATACGGATAAACGGGGAACAAAAATTACATTCTGTCCTGATTTCAGTATCATGAATGAGAATGAATTTATTTACGAAATTCTTTCCCGGCGAATGAGAGAGCTTGCTTTTTTAAATAAAGGCGTCAGAATTATTATTGAAGATGAGCGGTCTGCAGAAAAAGACGATTTTTATTATGAAGGCGGAATTGTTTCCTTTGTTGAATATTTAAACAGGTCCTGCATACCGTTACATGATCCCATCCATATTGAAGGGGACAAAAAGGATGTACAAATAGAGGTGGCCATTCAATACAATGATACATTTAAAGAAAAACTCTATTCTTTTGCCAACAATATCAGAACCATTGAAGGCGGAGCACATGTGTCAGGCTTTAAGAGCGCATTAACCCGTACCGTAAACTCTTATATTACCTCAGGATCAAACAATCTGCCCAAAAACATGCAGAATATTAAACTCAGCGGCGATGATATGAGAGAGGGGCTTACGGTTATTATTTCCGTAAAACTCATGGAACCCCAGTTCGAGGGTCAGACCAAAACAAAACTTGGGAACAATGAAATTAAAGGGATTGTTGAATCCCTTATGAATGAAAAATTAGGCCATTATCTTGAGGAAAACCCAACTATTGCAAGAAAAATAATTGCCAAGGCGGTTGATGCGGCAAGGGCCAGAGATGCAGCGAAAAGGGCAAGGGAGCTGGCAAGAAAAAAAGGAACCCTGCTGGACTCATCCTTACCGGGAAAGCTTGCCGAATGCCAGTATTCAGATCCTGCTGAAAGAGAACTGTTTCTCGTGGAGGGTGACTCTGCAGGCGGCAGTGCAAAACAGGGCAGAGACAGACGTTTTCAGGCTATTCTTCCCCTTAAGGGAAAAATACTGAATGTTGAGAAAGCCCGGTTTGATAAAATTTTAAGAAGCGATGAAATCAAGAATATTATTACAGTTCTAGGTACCGGTGCCGGCCGGGAAGAGTATGATATTGAAAAAATCAGGTATCATAAAGTCGTGATCATGACCGATGCGGATGTTGACGGATCGCATATCAGAACGTTGCTGTTGACCTTTTTTTACCGGCAGATGCCGGACCTGGTTTCAAAAGGATATCTGTATATTGCCCAGCCGCCCCTTTTCAGGGTGGGCTCAAGGAAAAGCGGGGTATACCTGAAAAATGAAGAAGAGTATTCCGATTACCTGGTAAAACGAATTGCAGGGCAAAAAGACATTTTTCTAAACAATAATAAAGAACCGCTTTTAGAAGAAGAGTTTTATACTTTCCTGATCAATTTAACGGATTATTATGATGCTGTAAATCAGTTAAAAAAAAGAGATATGGATATAAATCTCTTACTTACCCTGATTAAAAACGGGGTAAAAGATAAATTCTTTCTTGAAGATAAGCAAAATTTTATTTCCCTGTCAGAAGATATTAAAAACCATGGGTATACCCATGGTGAAATTGAGTTTGATGAGGAAAGAAATATATTTGAAATGGATATATATGAGAAAGAAGGAAAACAGTCCTTTTTAAGGGTTGGCAGAGAAATTCTGGCTACCAATGATTATAAGAGAATGTTAAGGGGATATGAAAAAATAAGGCACTTGGACAAACCGCCTTTTTTAATATCTTCCAAACTGTCCGAGGCTGAAGTAAAAAAAGAGCATATATTTGAAGATACGAGCAGTCTGTTTGAATTTATATTGTCAGAAGCAAAAAAAGGTATCAATATCCAGCGGTACAAAGGCCTGGGTGAAATGAATGCTGACCAGCTCTGGGAAACCACCATGAATCCTGAAAAAAGAAATATGCTCCAGGTGAATGTTGAAGATGCTGAAAAAGCAGATGAAATTTTTACTCTTCTCATGGGCGAGGAAGTTGAACCCAGGAGAAATTTTATTCAAAAACATGCCCTAGAAGTCTCTTCTCTCGATTATTAATCGATTTTTCTGAACTTTAATTTTTAATAAGGGGTTAAATTTTTAACCCCTTATTAATTTAAACCGACAACATGCCAAAAAGTGTTAAAAAAATAGATGTCCTGATAATTGGTGCCGGCGCATCCGGATTGATGTGCGCCATTGAGGCCGGAAAAAGGGGGAGAAGTGTTCTTGTTATAGACCAGGCTTTGAAACCCGGTCAAAAAATATGCCTGTCAGGAGGGGGAAAATGCAACTTCACCAATATTCAGATCAGTTCAGATCATTATATTTCTTCAAATCCTCATTTTTGCAAATCCGCCTTAAAGCAGTTTTCCCAGTGGGATTTTATACATCTTTTAGAAAAGCACCGTCTTTTATATGAAGAGAGAAATCATGGTCAGCTTTTTTGCAAAGAGAGCGCAAAGAATCTTCTTGATATGCTTCTGACAGAATGCAGGGGTGCTCATGTTTTATTTTTATTTAATAAAGCCGTTATTTGTATTGAAAAATTAACCGGCAATCAATTTAAAATAATGACAACACCAAATGAGATTGTTTGTCAATCTCTGGTTATTGCAACCGGCGGATTGTCCATACCAGGGGCTGGTGCAAGTCCGTTTGGATATAAAATTGCCGAACAATTTAATATTCATGTGCTGCCGGTAAGGGCCGGGCTGGTTCCTTTCACACTTGATCCAACGGATAAAAAAAAGCTGGCACCCCTGTCCGGTATTGCCGTTGATGCCATCGTCAAGGTTAGCAAAAAGCAATTCAGGGAAAATATATTATTTACACACAGGGGGCTCAGCGGGCCTGCCATCCTGCAGGCATCTTCTTACTGGCAACCGGGTCAAAAAATTATAATTAATTTACTGCCGGATATAAATCTATTTGACACATTGAAAAATTTTCAAAAAAACGGATCTAAAAAAGCAATAAAATCTTTATTGTCCAATTATCTGCCAAAACGACTAATCCATGCCATAATCCAAAAAAACATGGCAGAACGTTCCCTGCAGGAGACATCGCTCAAAGAGTTACTCCTGATCTGTGATACGATTCATCAATGGACCATAATCCCCTGCGGAACGGAAGGATATCGGACAGCCGAAGTAACCCTGGGTGGCGTGGACGTCAATGAAATTTCATCCAAAACAATGGAAGCCCTTTCTGTAAAAGGGTTGTTTTTTACTGGTGAGGTTTTGGATGTTACCGGCCGGCTGGGCGGATATAATCTGCAATGGGCATGGTCATCTGGATGGTGTGCCGGACAAAATGTATAATTGACATATTTCTGAATTTAAATTATTCTATAAATACGCTTCACTGATAAATTCTTTGTCCCACGATATTTTAAAAAAGGAGGTTATCATGAACAAGTCTATTTTAAAAATCATGGATGAGCAGATCAAAAAATGGGAAATGGGGAAAAAACAAGAGATCCCTATCCAGGAAAAGATCACTGTCATCACCATCTCCAGGGAAGCCGGCAGTCAGGGATATGAGGTTGCAAAACAGCTCTGCCGGGAAACCGGGTTTGATCTTTTTCACAATGAAATTCTTGAAGCCATGATTGAGACATCAAAAAACAGCCGGGTTCTTTTGGAAACCCTGGATGAAAGAGGAATGAATATTGTTGATGATATCGTATCCAATTTTGTAAATGAACACCATTTATGGCCGGATGACTATTCAAAACTTCTATTTAAAATATTGACCACCATTGCTAAGCATGGAAAAGCGGTTCTTCTGGGGCGAGGTGCCAATTGTGTTCTTCAAAAACAAAAGGCACTCAGGGTAAGAATTGTAGCGCCCATGATGGTCCGGCGAAGCCGGATACAAAACAGCCTTGATTTAAGCCGGGATGACGCACAAAAACACATGGTCAGCACCGATGCCAACAGAAGCGCTTTTGTAAAAAGATATTTTAACAGTGATGCAACAGATGCGTCAAACTATGACCTTGTTTTGAACACAGGTACCCTGTCGATTGA
>JAHJLN010000060.1 GCA_018821715.1 Pseudomonadota bacterium
CAAAACGGAATATCATCATCAAAAATAGGTGCTGGTTTGGGAGTCGCGCCTTCAGGTAGGGGCAGATTGCTAACTATGTATAAATTTAGAATATCTTCTTTATCCATAAATAGAATTTGACTTCGTTTCGAAACATCTAATTTTTCACCCAACCAATTTTTGGCTTGTTTAGTAATTTCGCCACCAGCAACAATAAATGCATGATCCACTAATACTTTTCTGCTAGTTTCTGGGTCAAATATTTCATGACCCAGCATCATTAGTACTTGGTTATATATCTCTGCTATATTGGCATTGGACCCTCGTTTCGCCCCTGCGGCATCCAGTTTCCCTTTTTTGGCTTGAATACCGAAGTAAAGGACATGCTGCGTTGGTAACACAAAACGCATCCATACATCTTTGCCGTACTCAAGAGCTTTATCTTTATGCCCAGCCGAGGTGATTCGATGGTAACCTAATTGACGAAATAAAGGGAGCAAGACATCTTCAATCAATTCGTCTTCAGAGCATCTATTCAAGTATTCGGTAAGTTGTTCTCTACGCTTAATCTCATTAGGGGTAAATGGTCGATGAGGATTGACAACAGTCGAAAGGGTTTTTGTCCCGATATGTCGGATATAAAGCAGATCATCTTCACCATAAAATGCCTCGAAGCCTTCTCTTGCTAACGGTTTATTCAGTGCCTCTATTGCGAGTTTTCTATCAGGATCATGTGGCTCAGCATCTGATTTATGCATCAACACACGTAAGACGTTGACAAAGCGATCAGGAAGAGCATGAGCTATCGGTTGAGGTTCTTCCAACAATTCAGTGAGCCTATCTGATGTCCATGCCCACCTGGTAGAACCATCATGCACAAAATCAAGATCACACTCCTCAAAGAATTGAGTAATATAACTGCTAGAAAGATAATTAAAATGATCAGCATCACCGATTATCATTTCTGCAAGAGCTCGCAAATTTCGATTCTTAAATTTCATATATACCCTATCTTACAGGCCCTGCATTTAATTGTTTGCTCCAATTTATAATGAACCAACCATACTTTTAAACCTGTTCTGATTTTTCTTTCTGTCTGATAACTCACTTATTAAATATTTTAGGCATTCCTGAACACCAGATGTTTTCTCTAAGCACTCTTGGTCATTCAAATGATGAACTCCTTCACTTAGAACCTTGTAAAGCTTACCCAAAGGATTTAATCCATTTGGTTTTAAGTACTCTGGTAATGCTTTATTCGCAAGTTTGATTTTTTCGCTCATTGGTGATTCTTTTTTTAGCTCGGCCAATGCAACTTTTATCTCTTCACTATTTGTTGCATTTTCAGCTTCTTCGTTGATTAAATCTAACAGGTTAAAAATATTGTTTTCTATTATCCTTCGGAAATAGGCAAAAGCTGCAATGCCATAACCGTTGCCTAAACAAACAACTGCTTTTTCATAATATTCTGAGTCATTTGAAAAAAATTTCTGTAAAACCTTATCTCTTTCCAACACTCTCCTTGGTAACTCACCATATTTCTGCAACTTTATTATTTTTCGTCGAATATTTGTTCAACGAGAAATTCACGCCTTTCTTTTCTACATGTTACGCAAGTAAATTCAAAGTATGATGTCCCATTAGATAAAGGCTTAGGGGATGGCAAACCTGCACCTGAACCTCTGGATCTCATGTCATGGAATGGTCGGACATGGCCACATGTTTCACAAAAAGCATCTATTGCTCCAATGCTGAGACTATGTCGATTGATCGCAGGTTTTGGAAACTCTATCCATGTATATATTGGAGCTGTTTCTAAAAAGTTTTTTATATCTTTGTCACTTATCATAGTCATAATGATCCATTCCTTTATATGGCTAATCTGAACATCTGCGGCTTGCCCGTAGCCTGTTTTTTGTTTGAATTAAGTAAGCTATGACCGGACCCCCCATTGAAGCCTATTGTTATGTGGGTTTTACTAGCCGCTTGCTAACCACAATCTCGTTTGGCAGTGTGCCACCATCAGACGTACGTAAGGAAATTTCAGATTCATATGGATGTTCAGGAATTTCAACCTCGCGTGCGACTACACCATTTTGTTTTAACAATTCTTCATCAACTTCATAAATGAAAC
>JAHJLN010000061.1 GCA_018821715.1 Pseudomonadota bacterium
GAACTATAGTCTTTAAAAGCACTACCATCAAATTTTATGAGAGGCAAAGACTCTATAGACCAAGAAGCGACTATTATTATTATATATAATGATAAAAAACTAAAAAAAATCATGTGTCTCTTTTGTGTTGAAATCTTTGAAAAAAACAAGGTTGGGTATATAAATATCAATAATGCATTGGCAACAAATATATGCGCCTTATAGTTGATAGATAAGGCTGCAACAAACCATCCGAGCAGTATCAGACTATAGTATGATTTTTTACACCCAATTATCATGAAAAGCCACGCTAAAGTTACTGCAACGATACCATAACTCAGGCCTGGAGATGCCTGTAATAACCAATGATAATTAAACCATTGATTTGAAAGCCCCATTTGTGATGCAGAAGGCAAGATAACAATCAAAACACAAGATATAAAAGCAGCAAAAGAATCGAAAATATTTTCAATAAACGCAAAAGCTGAAATACAAGTTAAAAACAAGCCAAATGGTACTAAAAACCCACAGTAGATACTAAATGCATCTATATTTGTTACATTTTTAACAAGTGCGGGTAAAAAATAATATGCATAGTGGTAAAAAGAAACGCCCTCTCCTGATAAAGTCATACTTTGAAGATTTTGCAACCCATCCGAAACTGATATCCCTGAAATAAATTGAGCATGAAAAAAACAATCATTCCATGGTTTATAAATTACATTGCTATCGTTTATCATAATTGGATTTATCGATTGTTGTGACCATAAGGTTACACCAAGAATAATAAAGAGAACAGAGACTAAGCAAATTAAAGAATCTTCTCTGCTGGTTTTTGGTAAACAAAACTGCTTATTATCTTTACAGTTTTTTATGAAAAAACATTTAAGAACAATAATAGATATTATTATAATAACATATGAATACAACACATTCAGGTTAGTAAATACATATAATATATATGAAAATGAATTGAGATATATAAAGCCGATGACAAAAGAAGTGGTAAAGGTCGCTTTTAATTCTTTTATTTTCAAAAGGCTTAAGATAACTTTTCCAGAAAAAAGAAAAAAAGATATAAGAATACATAAAAAGGGAAAAAGAAAAAAAGAGAATGTTTTCGAAGCCATTGAAATCCAAAAAAAGATGCCTAAAACACTTATCAAATATGATAATATAAACCATTTATCCCCAAAATACTTTGAGACAATTTCTCGAGCATTTTGGTCTTTTTGGATACGATCAGTTTTACATCCTAATTGATTAATAATTTGAGACATTTTATTAATTCCTAATGATAGGTGTACACGGTAATTACCTGACTAATTCCATACCACTGTAATCAGAACCCGCTTAACATAATTCAACATTCTCCATGAATGGGTACGGCCACTATTGTGATTCTTTTGAAAAAAGTGCCCCCAAGCACTTGATCATAAGCACTCCCCCTAACAGAAATAAGGGTGGCACTTTTTTAATTTTTTCAACAAAGCTTTCACCTGCATTAAACCAGCCCTGTCCTTCGCTCGGATTGGTCAACAATTTTTTCATTCTTTTCCAACTGAACCATACACTCATATAACTGATGATAATATCCCTCCTGATCCCCTGTTCTGTACTCCCTTGCGGGACATACGAAAAAGGATTCTTTTTAAAAGGGTTTTCAATAATAGTTGAAACAGAATTGAAGTTTTCATATAAACCCTTGATGTTGAGCCTTTTTTCTTTTTTGGCAATTTCATAAAGTTCTGTTCCCGGAAAAGGGGTCGCATTATTGAATTTGACAGAATCTATGTCAAGCTGTTTGCTGAGCTCTATGGCGCCCATCCTGTCCTCATGTGTCTCTGTGGGCAACCCATAGATAAAAGAAGTGCTGACATGGAACCCTATTTCCTTTGCTGCCTTGACAGCATCGACACATTCGGCAACTGTCTCGCCTTTTTTGATTATTTTCATGACACTCTCGGAAGCGGTTTCCATTCCAAAATCAACGCTCGTGAAGCCTGTATCATAGAGCGCTTTAAATAAATTGGGATCAAAATTATCTGCCCGCCCCTGAAAACTGAAGGTCATCCTGCCGAATATGTTGCTGTTCTTGATTAAATCAATAAGTTTGAATACCCTTTTTTTATTAACAACAAAGTTGTCATCAACGAAATAAACATGCTTTACTCCGTAATCCCTGAACAGGAGTTCGAGCTCTTCTATAGTGGACTCAGAAGTCCTGTACCGATAAAATTTCCCTGTGGTTATTCTATTGCTGCAAAAAATACAATTATAGGGACATCCCCTAGAGGACACAACAAAACCGAGGTGATAGCTCTTATCATCAAAAAGGTGGTAAGGGAAGCCAGGCATGTTATTCAAGTCTTTGATAATCGGACCAGGCTTATTATGAATGATATTCCCATTTTCCCTGTATGAAAGGCCATCAAGATGGGTATATGGTTTCCTCTCTTTAATACACCGAATAAGATCATTCAGAATCTTTTCAGCTTCCCCCCGGACGACAACGTCAATATGCTCGTAAGCCAATACTTCATCCGATGCGGCAGAAGGATGTATCCCACCGAACACGATGATTGATTCGGGGTATACCTCCTTTAATTTAATGCTTAACTCAATTGCCGATTTATAAGCGGCGGTCACAACACTGAATCCGAAAATATAAGGCTTGCTCATCGTTTTGACATGGGTCTTGATGACCGAAAGGGGATCGTCTACAATCTGCTCATCAACAAGCCTCATATCTATACCATCTTCGTGTGCAGCTGCCAGCAGATAACCGCATCCAACTGGAACATAAACCGGTAAAAAGGAACTAAATACACCCATTGTTTTTTTTGAAGACGAATTGATAAGAATCATATAATTTTTACCTCTATATTTGAATGAAGTTCTTTAATAATTTTAATATTTATTTGGAGGACATTTTTTGTAACTTCTCAATAAGTGTGGGGAGGAATTATAATAGTTGAGCTTCTGCCATTTTTATTTTCATAAGATTTGGCAGTAGAGGAATTCGACCTCTGTATTCAATACGATCTATCAGGTAATCCCAGAATGAAACCCCTAATTTCCGGCAAGTTTTCTTGATACTTGTAAATGTGTCCCGGCTTGCTCTTCCTGCCGGACTTCTGGTCGAACCACTTATTTTCCGTTTTTTTACATATTCCCGGATATCATTTTCACTCAAATTGTTGTGAAGGGGTATATCAGGTCTATTAAGAACCAAAAGCAGCTCGGATTTATTATCGGATATTCTTTTTAAGGCCAGGTCCAAAGAGGCATATCCTGTTTTCTGTCTAAAAATTTTATCAAAACGTTTGTTGAGTTTTGTTTTAAATTTAGAGCTGGGATTTAATTGGTAATCTTTCAGTTGAGAATAAAAATCCCATATGCCTGATCTCACTGATTCGATCAATTCTTTTCGATCGTGGGTAAACCCTATTAATTTTTGAATCGTTCTTTCTGCATGAACCCAGCACAGAGCATGTTGAAGAATATTAAATTGTCCAGCATCATCAGAGACGATCACCAGATTTTCATTGAACCCATGACTGATAAGGCTCCCAAGAAGACCCCCTTCTGTAGAAATTTGGATATGCCGGCGTTTTGTTATGCCTTGGGTCTTAAGAAACTCAAGCCATTCTTTTTGATCCTCAAAATGACCGCCCTTGTGCGGTCTCATTTTTTTTATTTTATCCCGGGGTAATTTTTGAGATTCCATGTAATTTAACGCTGTCGTATCAATAACATAATCTAAATATGATGCTCTGAGCAGTTCAAGGAAATTAATACGGCTTTTACTTCCGGTGCTTTTGAACCATGCAAAAAATTTATTGCCAACGTGGGTGCAATATCCATTTTTGCCATTGTGCCTGGCACCTGTATCATCTACATTAACATAATTGGACATCCCAAGCCCGGTTGACAAAATCATATCCTTTTCATGATGATAGCGGCCATTGTTCTCTGATATTATTCTGTTGATCTGTCCTGAGGAAATTTCCACATTATATTCTCGAAGCTGTTCTGCGATTAAAGGCTGGGTGACATGGCCATGGTAGTATTGATAAAAAATAAAAGCGATCAATGTTGAACCAAAATGGCTGTTGGAAATCCTGTTTGATAATTTCCCTGTGACATAATCTCCGGCTGGGGTCTGGTAACGGGCTTTGCGATATCTGATATTCCAGCTGCCGATTACAATATCCTGAACTATAAAATCCTGGTACCCTTTAAAGACACTCCCCTCTGGTATGAAGTCAGGTTCAATGACCTTGTCTTCATGGATTTCAAGTTGTTTTGTTTTAGACTTCTTTTTCGACCCGGGCCTTTTTTGGCTTCGAATTATCTTTTTTCTCTTGTTTGTCTCTTCGTCGAGATTGGATGGTTTGATTTTGGGTTTGGGCTTTTGACCTTTTAACTGGGCAATTTCATCTTTTAAACCTTGAATCATCTCCCCTTGCTGTTTAATATATTCTATCAGCTCTGAAACTAAGGGGGTGATTTCATCTTTGGACATTTGAAGTATTTGGCTTAATGATTTCATCATTGATTATCTATCATATAAAAACCACGGACGCCAGCCTTAAATGAAAAAAATGAATAAATATTTTGAAGAGAAAAATTTATTAAAAAGAATGAATTTTGAATACTTACCCACACTTATTGAGAAGTTACCCACAATCTCGTTTGGCAGTGTGCCACCATCAGACGTACGTAAGGAAATTTCAGATTCATATGGATGTTCAGGAATTTCAACCTCGCGTGCGACTACACCATTTTGTTTTAACAATTCTTCATCAACTTCATAAATGAAAC
>JAHJLN010000008.1 GCA_018821715.1 Pseudomonadota bacterium
GGGTGATGTCCTGACCCAGGACATGTGGGTTTCAACTGAATCTGGTTCAGCCACCATAACCCTGTCAGCTCAAATGACGCTGAAAGAAGGCAGCTACATCGGATCCAGTTCAACCCTTGCCATTAACACCTTAAATGCCGGTACTGTCGGGTTGAGTGATACAGCATCCTACCGGCTCTCCGACTTGAGCGTTCTGACCCAGGAAGGGGCACAGCGGGCAATTGATATTGCTGAAGCTGCTCTTTCCGATCTTGATAGAACAAGGAGTGGTTTGGGTTCTGTTCAGAATCAGCTGGTTTCAACCATCTCCAACCTCTCTGTTACCAAAACCAATATCCAGGCATCTGAATCTGCCATCAGGGATGTTGATTTTGCTGAAGAAGCTTCCATGTTCTCCAAACTGCAGCTCCTTGCCCAGACAGGCTCTTATGCGCTTGCCCAGGCCAATGCTGCTTCACAGAACATCCTGAGCCTGCTTCAGTAATACCCTGATCATTAACCATTAAACCTTGCCCTGGAGAGAACTTTTCTCCAGGGCCTTTTTTTGTGGCGGAAAATATTTCCTTGTTTTCAAGAACTTACAGGAAAAAACATCTCTTTAGACCTCCTGTCTGCCGTGATATATTATATCTTTTTTACATCCTAACTAACTGAAATAATAGCACTTACAGAATAGGTCCTCCCTTGTGGCACGCTATTTGCCCAAAACCATTATAAATAGGAATTTAACGTTTAGGCATTTCTATAGGCTTTTGCCGGAATTTTTAGAAAGGATTTATGATTTCAGGGAGGAAGGAACAATGACATTAAAAATTAATACCAACATTGCAGCATTGAATGCCCACAGGAGTATGCTAAAAAATGATACCATGCTGGGAGATTCTTTGGAACGGCTTTCCACGGGTCTGCGAATCAATAAGGCTGCGGATGATTCTTCAGGAATGGCAATTGCAGACTCATTAAGAGCCCAGTCTCTTGGAATAGGGCAGGCCATCAGAAATGCGAATGGCGGAATTTCCATGGTGCAGGCTGCCGATGGTGCATTACAGGAATCCATCAATATCATCAACACCGTAAAAACAAAAGCCATTCAGGCAGCTTCAGACGGACAGACAACCGGTACAAGAAGAGCGATCCAAAACGATATCGACAAGCTTTTAAAAGAGCTTGATGCCATCGCAAAAACCACCTCATTCAACGGCCAGAAGCTTTTATCCGGGGCCTTTACCAACAAGGCCATTCAGATCGGAGCCTTTGCCGATGAAACCTCCAATATTTCCATCAGCTCCTCTGAATCCAATAAGGTTGGTCATATTTCACAGGCAGATTTAAGTCTTGCCGGAAATAACGGGGGGGAGGTTCAATTAACTATTACCAGCTCCATTACCGGTGAACAACTGACCTTGAATACCATCGATATTCAATATAACAATAAAAGAGAAAACGGCATCGGAGCAATGGCAGATGAGATCAACAGATATACCTCCATTACAGGGATCAGTGCAAAATCTGTAATAGAAACCACCACTGTCTCTTCCATCAAGGCCGGGACAACAGGCTGGGATTTTTCCATCAATGGCGTTACGATTGGTGCCATTCCCGTGGAGGCAAATGATTACTCAGGATCACTTGTCAATGCCATCAACAGCAAATCCGCAGAAACAGGAGTAGAAGCTTTTTTGACCATTGATGGAAAACTGACCATGAAATCCATTGATGGAAGAAGCATTAAAGTTGAAGGATCTGTCACTGATGTAATGGGAAGCACTTCCGGTCAAATGTCCGGGTTAGGATATTTAAAACTGACCCAGAGCGGTGTGAGCCAATTTCAGATCAATGGCATCGGAGCCGGTGCTACAGGTGGGGATATCACCATCAGCGGCGATATGGAAACTGTTGAAGATTCTATCATTGCCTCAGGTTCAACCATTAAAACAGGATCAAAGCTGGCATCCGGCACCATCATCGGTGGAGACATGCTTGTTGAGTCTTCCATTGCATCAACCCAGCTGGATTACAACCTTAAATCCGGTTCAACGCTTTATGCCACAACCCAGCTTGCCAAAGGCTCGGTAATTGGTGGCGCCATAACGGTCGGCGGAGATACCATAGCCAGCAGCTCAACCGGGACAACTGCGCTTGAAGAAGACATGCTCATCACTTCAGGAACCACACTTGAACAATTTTCAACCCTTGGCAAAGGAACAGTTATTACAACAGCATTCACTTCATCGGCTTCCGGATCAGTTGTCACTTACACTGTCGGGAACACCCTGACATCATCTGTTCTTCTAACACGTGATGTGACTGTAAATGCCGGCATGACGCTCAAATACTCCAGCACGGCTGCCGATAATACAAAAATCAAGGCCGGCACCATCCTTGCCAACGGGTCACGGCTTGGTGCTGAATTTGAAATTGGGGTCTCTTACAATTCCAGCGCCGCAAATGTCCAGGTAACAACAGGCGTTGCGACAACAACCGACATTTACCTTACTGCTGCATTAACAGGAAGCACTGAAGGGGGTGCTACCATAAAAGCCGGAAGCCTTCTTGCTGATGATACCGCCCTTATTCTTGCCTCGGATTCATCAGGCACTATGACCTGGACCGGTCCCACGCTTATCACCGACTCCGGCACCATTGAGTATGGCAATACCGTACAAAGAGGTCAGGTGTATACCCTTTCAGGAGATCAGGTTCTGTCGGGTGATATTGTTACAGAGGTGAATGACGGTACGACTTATGATTCCTACAGCATCACCAGCGGCTCCATCCTTGTGACAGGCTTCACTGCGGTTGATCTGTCCGCCGGCGGGACAGGGGAAACAACCACGCTTGCATCCGCTACCCTGGCAGATGACATGACATTAAAGTCAGGCTCTGAACTTTCAGCAGGCAGCAAGCTTCTGGCCGGCAGCGAACTGGGGAACAGCACCTATGTCATGGGCGGCTCCCTTTCTTCTTCTGCAACTGATGTTACAACCTATGCAAGGACTGAACTGAAAAGCGGATCAAAAATAGAAAGCGGAAGTATCCTGGCAGAGGGCTCTACCATTGGCGGGTCCATCACCATGGCCTCTTTAAAACAGCTTGACTCAGACATGAGCGTCACTGCCGGAACCCTGCTGGCTGCCAATACGATCCTTAAGGCCGGAACCACGCTTACCCAGGATATGACCCTTAACAGTGCCACGAGCGGTGCCTCTGCAACTGAAATTGAAGTCAAAGCAGGAGACGTGTTAACCACTGATCTTTATGTTGACGCAGATACCACGCTTTCTGAAGATATGATGCTGGCATCAAAAAGTACCCTGGAAGCTGGCAGCATTCTTGCGGTTAATACCTCAAACGCCGGCACAGTGGGGTTAAGTGATACGGAAACCTACCGGCTTGCCGATGTTTCTGTGCTGGACCAGGAAAATGCTCAACGGGCGATCAGCATCGCAGATTCGGCATTAAAGGGACTGGATGAGGTTCGAAGCAATCTGGGTTCTGTTCAGAATCAGCTGGCTTCCACCATCTCAAATCTGTCTGTAACAAAAACCAATATCCAGGCGTCTGAATCTTCCATCAGGGATGTTGATTTTGCCGATGAATCCATGATTTTCTCCAAGATGCAGCTTCTCTCCCAGACCAGTTCCTATGCACTGGCCCAGGCAAATGCATCGGCACAGAATGTCATGAACCTGCTGCAATAATTTAAATCAGCACACCATGTGTTGACGATAGCGCTCCTGGGAAACTTCCACGAGCGCTATTGTGTTTATTTGCCTTAAGTTTTGAATATGGACCGTCGATAGGTATATTAACTTCAAGTATATGAACGGAGTAATAAAATGGCAACAGGAACCATAACATCATTGGGAATAGGATCAAGTCTCGACCTTCAAGGGATCCTTGACAGCTTGAAAAAAGCGGATGAAACTTCCATAAACTTGAAAAAAGAGAATAAAACAAATCTTGAAGCAACGAAAAATGAATTTAATACCATAAACGCTAAATTTTTGACAATGAAAACAAGTGCTTTGGCACTGTCTCTCGGGTCAAACTTTCTTGACAGGTCAGTTTCCGTATCCTCTTCCACTGTTTTAAGCGCAACCATTGCCACCGGTACTGATCCAGGGGCATATTCTGCAACTGTCAACCGCCTGACCACCAGCAGTTCTTTTAAATCAACCGGGAAAGCCGCCACAACCAATTCCGTTCATGTTCCCACTGTCCAGAAATCAGCCAATGGCTTTGCAGATACCACTGCTGCTATTGTGCTGGCAGAAGACGAGGTCATGACCATGACCTACGGGTATGGCACCAATAGAAAAACCATCAGTATTACCGGCGGAGCCGGCGGCTCAACGCTTGACGGCATTGTCTCCCTTATCACGGGTGATTCTGAAAATGCAAATGGCGCCAGCACCTATTTAACAGCAACAACTTACCAGGATTCTGAAACAAGTTTGTGGCATCTGCAAATTGCCCCGACGTCCGGGGGAACCGGTGAAAACAACAGGGTCATGGTCACATACCCGCCTGCAACAACAGGATTTTCAGCAGATCCAGCAACGTTTTCCTATACCATGGGTGATTCAGATGTAATTTCTTTGTCTGTCACCGCAGATACAAGCCTTGCGAATCTTGTCACTCAGATCAATGAGGATACCAATAATCCGGGTGTAACCGCATCCATCATTAATACAGGGTCAGGCGATTCACCTTACCGGCTGCTGTTGACTGCTGATGCGGCAGGAGAAGCCTCGAGAATTGTTGTCACCGGTCAACTGACGGATCTGGCCATGACAGAAGTCAATGGTTCCGGCTTTACCATGGAAAGCGATGCAACCCTGTCTTTTACCAGTCCCAAAATCATACGGGAATCGGATTCAAACAATGACATTGTTTTCCAGGAAGACAACGGCAGCGGGTATACTTCCGATATCACAGCCACCATTGCAGATGGTGTGTATCAAACCGGAAGTGAATTGGCCGCAGCAGTTGAAACCGCTCTTGAAACCGCATCTGCTGCATATGGCAGCAGCAAGGATTATGTGGTGTCGTTTAACGAAAATACCAGCAAACTTGAAATCCAGGAGGCAGGAACGTTGACCTACCTGAAAATGAGATGGGATCAGGCAGGGTCCAATGCAAGAGATATTCTTGGGTTTACAGATAATACACAAACTATTATCACTCCTGCAGGTTCATCTTTAAATGCCTCCATAACCGTTGATGGCGTCGAGTATCAGCGCACAAAAAATACCGGCATAACAGATGTAATTTCAGGTGCCACGATTTCACTGATCGGTGCCGGAGCAACTACGGTCAATGTGACCGAAGACACTTCTGCCATCAAAGAATACATAACATCTCTCATTACGACCTTTAATGACATCATCACTGAAATTGATGCCAATGATGATTATGATGAAGAAACACAAATCTGGGGATCTTTGGCCAAGACACCCTCCATCAGGAGTGCAAAAGATATTCTCCTGACCCTGCTGGGAACCGAGATCACTGCCAATGACACCATTACTACATATTTTGACCTGGGTTTTGAAATCAACAAAGACGGCAGCATCAGCCTTGATGAGTCTGTTCTTGACAGCAAGATTACCTCCAGTTTCGATGACATTAAGACTTTTTTTATCGGCACGACAGCAGGAACCGGGGTCACAGGAATGGGGGATCTTTTAAATGACCAGGTCAAGGAATACACCCAGTCCAGCGGGTTGATAGACAGTGAGACAGATGCCCTTGATGACCGGATCGCAAGATTGGAAGAACAGATAGAAGCAGAGACCGAACGGCTTGACAAACGATATGAAATCATGGCTCAGCAATTTGTTCAACTGGATTCTTATATGAGGCGGATGGAATCACAGCAGAATTATGTTAACCAGATTTTCAGTGCAACCAAAGACAGCAGCAGTAACAGCTAATCTAATGCAGAATAAAGGAATTATTTTATGGTTCATGGCAATGCGCTAAATTCATACCACAAAGCACAAGTATATGATGAAATGGATCCTAAAAAACTTATTCTTATGCTGTATGAAGGAGCAATCAAACGAATCGTCCTTGCCAGGGAAGGCATTCGGAACAAAGACCCGAAACAGCGAGGGGAAAATCTTGGAAAAGCCATTGCCATTATTGCCGAATTAAACGCCTGTCTTGATGAAAATATTAAAACCGAAGAAATTAATTTTTTAAGGGGCCTTTATGCAGCCATGTTGACAGAACTGCCGAAAGTGTCTGTGAATGAGGATATCGGGATACTTGACCGGGCTGAAAAATATCTGACGGAATTAAAACGGATATGGGTCACAAGTGTAATGGATACCACAAACGGAACTCAGCAGCAGGTGTTGAACACCCCGAATCAGTTCACTGACAATAGTTTAAAAAATTATACCGGAAAAAGCCAAGCCTATAAAAGTGGCTCCATTGCAATTTAATGGTTTAAGGATTTATATGGAAATCAAACAGGATACATCAAACATAGAAAACTGCTTTAGCAGGTATGAAGAACTTCAAGTCCGTCATCTTGCTGTAATGGAATCCGAAAATCTGCCCGATCTTGATCTAATGACCCGGGAAAGGGAGACTGTGTTTCATTTATTGAAAACAGCCCTTGAATCTTTTATGGAAACAGCCGGCACCCAGTATGGCACAGACAGCCTGTCAGTGCTCAGCAGATATGAAGACCGGCTTGCATCAATGATGAAACTTGACGACAAGATAGCAATTGAGATAAAAAGGCATAGAGATTCCCTTAAGGTTAATCTCAATCTCATGAAAAAGGGTAAAGCGGCAATGAACGGCTACAGGAGAGCCGGAACCAACTCCAAAAACCCTCGTGTATTGAGTATGAATAGGTAAAAACTGTTACAAGGAGGTAATAGAAATGAATGTTTTAACAAATGCACAAGCTAACATGGATGTGACGGGTGTAAGCCAGACGCCTGCTGTGGGTAAAACAGCAGGAGTGCCAAAAGCAGAATCTGAACGGCTGGATCTTTCAAAAGTATTAAAACCGTCTGAAATTTCAAAAGAAGACGTGGAACAAATGGTTGAAGCACTGAAGGATTTGACAGAAACCCTTCAAACCAAATTGAATTTCAGTGTGGATGCAGGAACAAATAATATTGTTGTCAAAATAATCGATAAAGATACGGATAAAGTGATCCGGCAGATTCCCCCGGAAGAGATGCTGAAACTCCAGGAAAAAATGCAGGATTTAACCGGATTTCTGTTAAGCGACAATATTTAATTTTTAATTTGCGCTTGCATTTTTTGGCCTGGGAGTTCTTTATTTTAAAAGCTGGTATTGATGGGAATAGGAGCTGTTCTGCAGAATAAGCTGCAGACCTTCTTTTTTCTTGTTGTTAATGACAAGGGGTGCCATAAAGTTTGCCGTCATTTTTTCAGGTTTCCCATTGGGTATGGTGACAATGACAAAACAGGATATTTCATCCCTGTCCAGATCCCAGGATACCGTTTTTTCAATATCCTTTTTTTCAATGGTGTATTCAGGTATTATTTTAACTGGATCTAAAACCACAAACGACAAATCCGAGTCATCCATACATTGAAAAACTAAAAAAGGCACGGTTTCTTCTTTTTGCAAAAGAACATACTTTTTTTTATCTCTGAATCCGGGGATTCCCAAAGGTATATTGATAATTTTGTGCTCATCAATTTCAATTTCCCCGAATTGTCTTGTATTGATTTTCATTCCTTCTTTCCCGGCTCCTTGCTTTCAAACAATTTTGCAGCTTTTGTAATATCTGATTTATCCCCTTTTGATGAGAGGATATTTTCCCTTTGAATAGATTCAAAAACTTCCAGTCTTAATACTGTTATCTCTTTGGGCGCATCAATCCCGATCCTGATACTGTTTTTTCCTGTTTCAACCACTTTGATAACAATATCATCTCCGATAACGATACTCTCACCGATCTTCCGTGTTAAAATAAGCATAATATTTTATAAAAAATCAACCAGGCTCATATTAATAATCTTGGCCGTTGAATTTAAAGATGCTTCATAGGCTGTCTGGATCGATTTAAGATCCATCACAGACTCGACAATATCAGCATCCTCTATCATAGACTTTCTTTCTGTAATCGTCAATTTTGTTTCCGCACTCACCTGTTTTCTGATTTCAAGTCTGTTATATTTTATCCCAACATCCGAAAGAACCGATGTGATACTGTTATAATGTGTATCAAGCCTTGTCATTGCTCTGCTGATACCATCTACATCGTCCTTTGACAGGGATTCCTTTAGTTCAAATAATGTTTCAAAAAGTCCCCAGGTCACAACTTCGCTTTTGACAGGGGTTGATGCCACATCTTTTTCATCAAACCCCAGAACCGATGCCGCACTGGTTGAAACATTGGTTCCAGTCCCCCATAAGAGCTGAAAGTCTTCCAGTTTGCGACCCAGTTCCCCATCTTCCTTAATTGTAAACCTATGGCTTATATAGCTGTAAGACACCTCATAGTCAACCCTGTTTCCTTTTAGTTCCGAAACATCTTCAAGTGCATCTTCAATCTGTCTTGCAAGGCTTTCCGGGCTTGAATAGGTTCCTGCCGGAATCTGGGCCGTTAATTCACTGGTATTCTCAGCACTGCTCCCTTTAAGGATCTCTTTAAAATTGATATAATCATTGCTTCCTGTTGTAATAGTGAAAAGCGTTACAACATTATCACCCTCATATGAGGTGGCACCTGTATCATCTGCTGTATTGTCATATCCAAGTTCGGTTGCCGCACCAATGGCAGTGTTTGTGCCCGAATTCCACAGCAGACGAAGATCTGTAACAACCGCACCATTGTCTTGAATGGTAAATTTTTTTGATACCTGGCTGTAAGTGACTTTATAATCAATAGTGTTGACTGAAGCATTTTCCAATGATGTTTCTATGGCACCTGCCAGCGTATCCATATCTGAATAGGTTCCCACCGGGATTGCCGCGCTCAATTGAGCTGAAAGACCTGCACCGATGTTTTCCTGAAAATCGATCACATTATTGGTATTATCAAACGTTTTTAAGGTCACATTGGAATCACTGACAGGGGGCTGATAAGAGACATCCCCGGAAACAAATCCAAGGTCAGGACCAATGCTGTGATCATCAGATGCTGAGACAATATCAAACTCGATATACCCCCCATTGTTAGCCGGTGATTCCAGGGAAATATTGATATCGGAAATACCGTTGCGGCTTAAATCCAGTTCAATATAACCATCGGTTCCGGATATCTCAAGCGGGAGCCCATACCCGGGATCATTTAAGACTTTCCACTTGCTGTTGCCATCCCAGGTCAACCGCAACGGCGCCGTGCCGCTTGGCTCGGGTGTGTCATGGATGAGCGCGGCATCATTCACCACATTGATATTTACCCCCTCTTTAATGACGCCTTGTGTATTCAATCCTCCGATCCGAGGCGTTTCCCCGGATTCCCACAAAAGATCAAATCCCATGTAGCCGTTATATCTGCCGTCATTTACAATGGCAAATTTCTGGGTATCTGCATCATAAGATACATCATAGTTGATTTCATATCCATAATCGTCTGAAGCCTTGTTCATGGCATTTCTGACAACCACAGCCAGCGTCTCGGGCGTATAGGTTCCATCCGGTATGGTTCCCTCAAGTACTATTTTGGAATTTTCTCCGGTGCCGGGATCTTCCCTGAAAAATATTTTATTATTGGTTCCATCTACCGTGATCTGATTTTCCGTCAAGACTTCTTTGCCACTGCGCCCCACTTCCAGTTTCGTTGTCTGACCTGTTTTTATTGAAAACAAAGAATCGTTTCCATTATAAATAACTGCACCAGGATCTGTCTGATCATCATAGGTAAAGGTTCTGATATTTGTTTTTGTTCCGGAAAAAATATAATTACCATTGACCTGGGCATTTCCAAGGGAAAGAATCTGATCAATAATTCCCTGGACGGTTTCAACTGCATCCGCTCTTTCAGAAGCGCTGTTGGAAGCATTCACCATCTGTATGCTTAACAGCTTGGCCCCTATAATCTGATCAGATATGGATCGCAATGCGGTTTCAGTGCCGTTTATCCAGGTTCTGCCCATTTCAACATTTTTATCCAGCTGGGTAAGATTTTCTATGGTTAATCTTAGATCTAAAACCTGGGATAAGCCTATGGGATCATCGGATACATTATTAATTCTTTTCTGGGTACTGACCACCTCATTTGCATCTCTTAATTTATTTGTCAGAGAATTCAACTGATAACTTGAGGTACCATAAAGGGAAATATTTGGAACCCTCATCAATCCTCTCCTTTTTTTATCGAATCGATATCAATGTTGTCAGCATTTCATCTGCAACCGTTAAAAGCTTGGATGCTGCAGAAAAAGCATGCTGGTATTTCATGAGTTTTATCATTTCTTCGTCTAAAGATACTGCTGACACGGCATCTCTTTGTTCGGTCATCTGATTCACCATAATATCTGCAAATTCTCTGGATGTTTTTATGCTTCTGGCCTTAACGCCAAGCGTCCCGATCATGGTGTTGTAATAATCATCCAGAGTAGACTCAATGATGCTGGATTGGGCCTCGGTGCCGCGATTAAACTCCCAGTGTTTCATGGTGATACTCTGGGACTGAATATCTGCCATGGCCAGGGCATTGTCATTATCCCCCTGGGTAATGGAACCGGTTTCACTGTCTATTTTGCCTGCGGCAATATATTTTGTGTCACTTAATTTTTCATTTATTTCCATATCAAGTGATGTAGACCCCTTAAAAAAGGTGTTGATTCCTGCGGCTGCCATGATACCTGCAGATCCGTCTGATGCATCATCCCCAAAGGCATACCGGATATCATTGGCATTATGCTTGAGCAGGTCAAACCGTACATACCCGTCTCCGGTTACCTTTTTTGCAAATTTGATTTCAATATCCCCCACACCATCCCCATTCAAATCCACTTTAAACCCATTGTCATCCCCTCCGGCCGGCAGTATCTGGGCAACCCCGCCTGTGGAATCATTGAGTATTCCCCAGTTGCCAGAAGTTCTGACAAACTGAAAATCAAGACCTTTAAAATTCAGAGCTGTCCAGTCCAGAACAGTTATGGTGGTATTTTCCGTGCTAAAGCCGTTTCCGCCTGAATACTCGATATTTTCAATATCAAAATAGGTGTCAGAACTCTGCAGTTTCAATTGATTATTCTGCGTCACCGTGGCTTTCATACCACCGGCATCTTTGTTGAACTGATCTTTAAAAGAATCCAGGGTCCAATGCCAGTCTGACATCAATTCTCCGGTTGAATTTCCAGCTGCCGTGGTTGAAACAGGGAGTCCGGATTCATCTGTAGTGATGGTAAACACATCCCCCTGGAACAGAGTGCCGTCATAAAAGTTAAAAATCATTCCATCCACTTCAACCTCAACAGGTGAATCCGGAGTTCGCGGCGGTGTGTGGCCTTTTATTTCAAATGTGCCTGAACTAACGGACGAGTGCCATTCAATGGTGATATCATCTACTCCCACAGCCGGCTCATGCCCTATCTTACCCCCGGCGGTGATTGTGAAATGATAAATATCGTTAATACTTTTGGCCTGTCTGTAAACCCTTAAATCCATGGGGTCAGGAATTCCTCCCGTATCTGTATTAATGGTAAGGGTATTGCCTGCCACCAGTATTCCTTTTGAAATATCAAAGGAAACGGTTTGGGACCCGTTTTCCACAATGCTTACCGTTCCCACATCTTCAATGGTTAAAAGCCCTGAACTGCCGGTGGAGTCGCCATATTTATCCAGCCGTTCCCATTGAATAATGGCTTCGTCTGCATATAACGTGGAGGTTGAAAAATCCCGATAAACGTTTCCGGATTCCAGAAGATCATTTTCAGGGTTACTGGCGCCAACCCCTGTTCCTGTTGAAACGGCAAGCGTTGCATCATCTCCTACGCTGTCGGAAAAATTTGTAATGCTGATGGGATCTTCCAAAGAGGCACTCTTGATAATGGAAACGGATTTGCCGTTGCGGATAAAAGTATAATCAGTGCTGGCAATATCTGCAGTCAATTCATTATAAAGCTGCTGGGCAAGCCCTGCTTCCGTGGCTCCGGCACCTGCCGATACCACAAAACTGACCGTGTTTCCATCCACATCAAAAGAAATGGTATCCCCGGCGTCAAAATTGGTAAACCCATCTTCCCCGCCCAACGTAATAATTGAACTTCCGGTTGTTGCATTACCGGCTGTGCCGAACAATCCTGCGCTGGTCTTTGTGTCTGACTGGATGGACATCCCGGCATCCAGAAGGGCTGTCACGGTTCCGGCAATAACAGCTGCCGTTGTTGCGCCGCCGGCGGTATAGGTGCCTTCCGTGATAACCGCCGAAGTTCCTGTTACAGCCGTGGTTATGGTGGCCGGCATCCCGAAGGTGACCGTATCCCCGCTGGTTGTCAGGGAATTAAACGTCTCCACATCAGTGGCCAGCGCTGTAAATTCAAAACTGGTATTTCCAACGGCAGAAGAGGTGCCTGAAAGGGATGTCAGATTAATAGTGGCATCATCTCCAGTGTCATTCCCCGCTTCTCTTAAGGTGACATTTGATCCGTCCGTACTTCTGATGAGAATAGAATTTGCCGTTGTTCCCCATTCAATGGTAAACGGTTTTCCCACAAGGGCAGTACTCAGAGCATCATAAAAAACAGCTGCCACCTCTGACTGGTCCGTCACATCTGTCACACCGGTAAGATCAACCGACACAGTCGTGCTGGTGGTCGGTATTCCGTCTGATGTAATCTTAAGCGTTACTGTATCTGTATTATTGAAATTAGAAAATGTATCCAGTTGAATGCCGGCATTATCCTGGATCTCAAAATCCTGAATCCCTAAAGTGGCACCCTTGTCACTTGAAATTTTCAAGCCGTCTGCATAGAGATCTGTATCTGAATTAATGTCATTGACGGCATTGACGGCCTCAACAAGTGAATCTTCAAATTGTTCGGCAAGGGTTGCCGTGCTTGAATCCACAATAAAACTTTTTGCATAGACATATCCGTCCACATACAGGGAATATTTTACCTCATCACCGTCCTGGGCATTGGATATCCCGGAAATATCAAATTCAGCCTGAGTTTTTGACGCATAGGCTGTGATGCCGTCCACATCATTTAATGCTGCGGCAATGGAGGCTGCAGATCTTTTTGCATCGCCGCCTGAATCTTTAATATCAATCTTATGGGTCCCGGTTGAGCTGCCGTAAATGGTCAGGGTTTGATCTGCCATAACGTTGTCAAGAGCGGTTGAAGCACCACCTGAAGAAGTTCCCCATATCTCTGCAAGCCTGTCGCCATTTGTCTGGGTAACTATTTTATCTCCGATATCACCTTCATCAACAACCGTAAGCTTATACCGGGATTGATTCGCTCCAGGCGCCATGCCCTGCCAGTTGGAAAGACTTGCCTCGGAAACGCCCATATCGATGAGAATTTTTCGGTATTCTGTTTCAGCAGCAGAAGTATCCTGGGTCCACATGGTGAAATCTTTTGTATAATCGATCTTATCACCAAAGGCAAAACTTGACAGCCATCCGCTGTCATCAACACTGTAGCTTCCAGTTAATTCACCGGTATAATATTCAAGACCCGCACCCTGTGAATTCTGATAATTCATTGCCCAGATCATTTCCCTGGATAATTCATCTATCTGGGATCGATACTTTGGTATGACTTCATCCCTGATTTCAAGCCAGCCGCCAAGCTTGCCGCCGCTGATATCATCTGTGATATCAAATGTGGAACCAAAAGAGCCCTGCCACATGACCCGTTGACTCTTCATTGTCAGGTTGTAACTGTCCACCCCGTTCACCAGGGTTGATCCGTTTGCGCCATTAATGATAAGAGAACCATTGCCCTGGGTAATGACGTCAACATTGATTAATTCTCCCAGCTGATCGACAAGACTGCTTCTTTGATCCCGTAAATCATTTGCAGTCCTGCTGGACTCAAGGCCCAGTATTTCTCGGTTTAAATCAGCTATCTGCTCTGTCAATGAATTAATACTGGTTAAGGTTGAATCTATCTCATAGGTAATATCCAGAGAAACCCGATCAAGGTCTGAACTTAGAGAATTGAACCGTTCTGCCAGCTTGATACCTTTTTCGTAGATCTGGACCCTTTCTGATACCCCTAAAGGATTATCACTCAGATCATGCCATGCATTCCAGTAATCACTTAAAATAGTGTTCATGCTGGCTTCAGAATTCTCATCAAAGAAGCCTTCCAAAACTTTCATATAGGATTCTGCTTCTTCAAACATGGCCTGGGTGGATTTTTCATCTGTCAGCCGATTTTCAAGCAAGGCGTCCACGGTCTGTTCTACCTGAGCGACATTTACACCGGTTCCAAAAAGGAACCCTGCATAAAGTGATGGTTTATTGCTGATGTGATCGGCATTCTGACGTGAATAGTCGGGATTGTTTACATTGGCAATATTATGCCCGGTAACATTCAGACCATACTGCTGTGCAGCAATGGCTGTTTTTGCAATATTTAATGTAGAAGAGATACCGCTCATTTTTATACCTCTGCATGTATCAGACAATTGGATGTCTTGGTGTTCGGCATTACTCCTGAATGGTTATAGTGTGCCTGCCTGGAATTATCTACGACCACGGACATGATATCATCGATAACACCCAGATATTGGGTAACATATTTTTTATTATCAAATGCTGTTTGTGTCAGTTCATCTTTTTCCTTTTCCAGGGCAAGCTTTATCTGTCTGAATTTTGTTTTCAATTCTTTTGATATTGGGATTGTTCTGATAAGATATGAAACTGAAAAAGACCTGATATCCATGTCATTGACCCCGAACTTGTCTTCCAGCTGATAAAGGATTTTTTCTCTGAGGGCTTGAATTTTCTGAACGATCTTTCGCTTTTTATCCGAGCTTTTCCACAAGGAATCAACATCCATTGTGACAATAAATTTGCGCTCCTCTTTTAAAAGGACATTCAGCTGTTTATACAAAGCAAGTTTTTCATCCAAAAGATATTCAATGTCCGAGGTAAAATTTTCCATATTGATTCCTCCTGTGATTTGCACGTCCTTTTACAGGGACACGCTTTAAACCCAACAGATTGGATTATGCTCAAGGGAATTATTTTCCCTTTTATGGCTGTTTTCGTCTCTGAATACTATAAAATAGCAACAATTATGCCATGTTCTAAAAAAGGGAACGCTAAAGGTGGGGTAAAGATATAACGATATGAATTTATTGGAATTTATTCAGATTCTTTTAACTGCTCAAATAAAAATTCTTTGATCCCGACAGACAGTTTGCTTTTTGACAGTTCATCGCTAAGATACTGATCATACAATGACTTATAGATATTCATTCCATGGGATTCATTAAAAAGTCCATCTCCGGGCAAAGATTCCCGCATGGATTTTATCATGGTATTTAAGAAAATCGCTTCAAACCCGGCACATGCCTCTTTTAATTTTTTTTCCTTGAGGGTAGTTTGGGCAAAATCAGATGATTGTTTTTTAATTTTGCTTAAATTTGCTTTGGCAAGATTCTGGTTGACAAGATCAATATCCATAAAGCCTCTGTCTTATTATTATATGATGTCAAGTTCTGCCTGAAGCGCTCCTGCAGCCTTGATACTTTGCAAAATACTGATTAAATCCTGCGGTTTTACACCTAGAGAATTCAGCCCTCTGACAAGTTCGCCAATGGTTGATGTACCGGGCAGATTCATGACACTCTCTTTATTCTCAGGATTGTTATTAATGGTGACGGAAAGGTCACCGTGGGCAATGGCAACACTTGAGATGGTAACATCACTTCCAATCACAATAGTGCCTGTTTTTTCATTTATCACAACTTTTGCAATGGTGTCAGGGATAACTGAAAGGGTTTCAATATCTGCGATAAATTCCGCTACATTCTTTTGCCACATATTGTCCGGGACCCTTAAACTCAATGCACTGGAATCAATTGTCTTGGCAACGCCTTCTCCGATGGATATATTAATGGTATCCGTCATTCTCTTTGCAGTGGTAAAATCCGGCCGGAACAAAGAAAGGATCAATTCTCTTTTCCCATCCAGTTTAAAGGCAATTTCCTGTTCAACCGAGGCGCCGTTGACAATCCGGGCCACTTGAAGGTGACTGCCCCTGTCACCGGCGCTGCTTGACATGGCAAGACTTACCGGTCCCTGGGCCAGGGCATAAATTCTTCCATCCACCCCTTTTAAAGGCGTTACCAGCAATGTACCACCCTTAAGACTTTTTGCATCTCCCAGGGATGAGGCGGTTACATCAATCTTATCACCGATCCTGGCAAAGGGTGGAATATTTGCAGTGACCATAACAGCGGCAATATTTTTTACTTTCAACTGGGTCTTATCAACAAAAATATTCATCTTTTCCATCATGTTGGCAAGGGCCTGTTTTGTAAAACTCACCCCATCCTTATCGCCGGTACCGTTCAAACCGACGACAAGCCCGTAGCCCGTAAGTTGATTGGAACGAATCCCTTTAATGGCGGCAAGATCTTTAATCCTTGCAGCAGAACAAGTTGATACAAAAACAATTCCCATAAAACAGATGAACAGGAAAATGAGAACATGAAACAGTCTATTTGTCGGCATGTGTGATTCCTTTTTACCAGGGCCATAAATTATCAATAATTCGGGTTCCCCAGCCAGGTTTCTGTTTATCTGCCAGTGCGCCCTTGCCATAATACTCGATTCTTGAATCTGCAAGATAGGTTGACTTTACCCTGTTGCTGGCAGAAACATCCTGAGGCCTGATTATCCCTGAAACCGTAATGTACTGGACCTCGTTATTCACTTTCATGGCCCGTCTGCCAAAAAGGCTTAAATTCCCATTGGGCAACACTTCGGTTACCCTTGCAGCAATAGAGGCCGTCACCTGTCCGGATCTGTCACTTGTCGCCTCCCCTGCAAACGAGTTTGTAAAATCTGTACCTAAAATTTTTGTCGCGCCGGGAGCGCCGCCAAATATTTTTTTATCTCCAAATAAATTCATTGTCGGCATGCCGATATCCATGGCGGTTTTTCTGGA
Source organism: Pseudomonadota bacterium (assembly GCA_018821715.1). Lineage (GTDB taxonomy): Bacteria > Desulfobacterota > Desulfobacteria > Desulfobacterales > Desulfobacteraceae > Desulfobacula. The sequence continues at coordinate 17,089 of JAHJLN010000008.1, forward strand.
AGACTCTGTATTTACATCCATTTTAGACGTTGAATTTTCAATAATATCAACAATAACCGTGTCACCGACATGGGTCGCTTTAGAATCTTCAAACATTGAGCTGTTTTTGCTAATCCATAAAGACCCTTCTGAAGGCCGAGGGGCTGAAAATTCGGGCTGAAGGCCGGGTTCTGTTGACGCTCCTTCAGGGATAACAAGCCCTGCCGTATTTTTTGAGGAATCTAAGCTGCACCCTAAAACCCCCATAAAAAAAAGGAATAAACTTAACACATGGATTGCTTTAAAACCAAATTTTTTATTCATTTTTCTAATACACTACCTCCACTTTTGATTTTGTTTTTACAATCCCCCGGACAAGTTTTCCTGAAGTAAGGTTTTCAACCTTGATCACTCCATTTTCAAACCCGTCTTCTATGGATATTCCGGATGTGACTATCATCAGATTGTCATTTTTAGCAACCAGGGTAACAATGTCTCCTTTATGTATTAATGGAGGCTCGGCAAGAAGACTTGTTTTCAAACACTCCCCTTTTCTAACGCTGGATGTTAAAATTTTTTTGTCAATTTCTTCAAATGTCTTTATAAAATTATCACCCAGGTCAAAAATGTTATTCTTTTCTAAAAAAACATCCGCTTTTCCTAAGGTCTCACCTTTTGCAAAAGATCTTTTAGCATGAAGTACATTTTCATATACTTTTACTTCACCTGTAACACTTAGCCTGTCTTCTTTTAATCCATCAATGATCACATCTAAAAACAAAGACAGTTTCCCCTTTTTATCGATCATATCATTTGATTCCATCCGAAAAAGAGTCTTTCCCTGGGGATAGGGCTCAAGTCCCCGAACATTAAATGATGCGAGTTGATATTCCTTTTGTTTGAAAACTTGAGATAACCTTGTATCAACAAATTTTTTCACATCCTGTTTTAAAATCGTCTGACACAGTCGCTTCACATAAATTCGCTGGGGGGATGTAATGGTCATGTTATCCGGCAGGTATCTTTGACTCTGAATAATAGAAACTATTTTTTTCCTGTCAAATGATTTTACCTTATCCGGTTTTGGGGAGGAACCGAGGACGATATTCTCCAATGCCTCTTTTAAAAACCCATTGGCCTGTATCTCAGATATATCCCCCAAAAGAACATCCGACTTTTTTACAAGGTTTGTCTCCTTTATGATGATCTTTATATCACCATTGGGCCTCTGGCCGTCATCCGCCATAAGACAGGACATCCATCCCTGTTGAACACTCAATAGTGCAACCAAGAAAAGCAGAACAAGACGAATATTTAGTTTAATGGAAATCATATTATCTATCTTTTCAGTCCAACAGCAGTACTGAGCATGCTATCTGCGGTCTGAATCGATTTTGAATTGGCTTCATAGGTCCTTTGCCCGGAAATCAAGGACACCATCTCTTCAATCACACTTACATTGGAGCCTTCCAGGAAATTATTCACCACAGTTCCGGCTCCCTCTTCTCCGGGTGTCCGTTCTGTTGCATCACCAGACCCCTGTGTGATTCTGAAAAGATTGTTTCCTACGGCAAAAAGACCGGCCGGATTGACAAAGGTGCTGATTAATATGTTTTCCGTTGCAAGGATCGCTTCATCGGCACCATTGGCAGTCAGTGTACCATTATCCTGGAGTGTAACCGTTACAGTAGCAGCAGGCAGCGAAATTTCCGGCTGCAGCCGATCCCCTGACGGGGTGGTTAAAAAACCCTCACTATCCAGGGTAAAGTTGCCTGCCCGGGTATATAGATCTTCATCTCCGTGGGTCACCCTGAAAAAACCCTGTCCCTGGATGGCCATATCCAGCTGATTGTCTGTCTGGATATAATCTCCCTGGGTAAAAAGCTTTTGTATGCTTGTGGGTCTTACACCCATCCCGACCTGTATTCCTGTCGGGACCTGACCGCCGCCCGGGGTGGTCTGGCCTGCAACCTGCATGGTTTTGTACATGAGGTCTTCAAAATTTGCCCTGGATTTTTTAAATCCCGTGGTGTTTGAGTTGGCCAGGTTATTGGCAACAACATCTGTTTGCATCTGCTGCGCATGCATGCCTGTAGCTGCTGTCCAGAGTGCTCCGATCATAATTTGTCTCCTGTTTTATTATCTGAGTTTACCCACATCACTAATTGCCTTGGAGTCAATTTCATCAAATGTCATCATGGATTTGGTAAATGTTTCAAACATTCTATTGTAATCAATCATCCGTACCATTTCATCGACTACTTTGATATTTGATTTCTCAAGCGCTTTATGCTGCAAAACCGCCAGATCCGCCCGAACCTCATCTGTTGTTTTCCCTTTATAGGATAATAAGTTTTGCCCATCTCTTTCCAGGTTTTTTAAGTCTTTAAAGGTCACGATATCAAGGGTATCAACAATCTCACCGGAAAACTGGATTTCACCGCTTTGATTGACGGACAACCCCAGTTCTACATCCTCTCCATTAATGGCAATGGCACCGCCCTGCCCCATGACGGGATTTCCGTTCTGATCCACTAAAACGCCATTGCTATCCAGGGAAAAATTCCCGTTCCGGGTATATTTAATCCCTTCCGGTGTCTCTATTTTAAAAAAGCCTTCTCCTGATATAGCAAAATCAAGCGGATTTCCTGTCGTCTGAATGACGCCTTGTGAGAAATCTTTATTTAATTGCGCTTTAAATACCTTATCAAAGCTGACCGTATCCTTCTTAAACCCTGCTGTGTCAGCATTGGCAAGGTTATTTGATACTGTTTCCAGTTTTCTTTCCTGTCTTAATCCACCCTGGACAGGTCGGGTCATTTCAAGAAGCATTTTCTATGGTCTCCCCCAAAAAAATATACGGTTTAATAATCAAAGCTTGCAATATGAATGCCACTAATATTCGCAACCCCTCTTAGAAAAAAGAACACTTTATAATGAGTCCCCCATAATGCCAAAAAAAATAAAAATTTCATTTAACCCCTTTAATTTTAACACTTTCAGGGTTACAACACCTCTATTGTTATTTGATTTAATAAAAAATTGTCACGGTAAAAAAAATATTGGCCGCCAAAATTTCGACATGCAGAAGAACCGGCTTTTGACAGAACAAAGAAATATTTTCCTAGTAAACCAGTATTTACCCTATTATTCAAAAAACCGGCCAAAGATTAAGCTTGCATTAACTCAAGTTAAAAGATAAACACAACCTTTGGCATTAAAAATAGAAAAATACGATTAAAGAAGATTATAAAAAGAGGATATTAGCATGATAGCAGACAAATCAGACAATGAGACACACTCGCCCATCATAAATTTTAAAGCCATAGAAGGCTTAACAGATTATTTCTGCCCTTTTTGCGATCAAAAACTTTTCAGAGGAAAAGTAAATGAATTCAACATGGTATGTTCAAGTTGCAATAAGCTGGTAAGAAGCTCAAACATTGAGGACTTTAAAAAAACAAATCAGAAAGACGCGAGCCTGGAATAATTTTTTTACTTTGTTTCGTCTTGAATTATTAAAGCGTTTATTTGGAATATCGTTTGGAATTCATTGAATATACAAAAGCCAAAAGTTCTGCAACTGCCACATAGATTTCAGAAGGAATCTCTTCGTCAATTTCAAGGGATGACAACACCTCGACAAGGTCTGGATCATCTTTTATGGGGATATCGTGTTTTTTGGCAAGTTCAATAATCTTGTGGGCTACCTGGCCTTTTCCCTTAGCCGTTACCTTGGGTGCGATACCGGATTCGTGGTCATACTTTAAAGCAACCGCTTTTTTTTGATTTTTTTTATCCATATTTTTTATATAACAATATTTAACACTTGATCATCATTCGCTTTTACCAGAGTTTCAATAAAACAGCTTTGCTGGATGTCTTCTTTTTTGGCTGTCATGCAGTCTATTTGACGGACATGGTATTCAATACTTTCAAGCCCTGTTTTCAGCTCAGGGATCTTTGATTTGACATATTGACAGGTATCATCATCATTGAGCAGAAATCTTCCTGTAATTTCTTTTTTAAATATTGAAAAATCTGCTCTCAAGGGACCCAGACGGGTCATGTTCAATAAAAAAGAGATGTGAATAACTTTGTCGCCTTCCTTATTATCATTTTTGGATTTATCCCCTGTATCTATTAAAAGTTGCCCAAAACTAAACCCCTGCTCGCCCAAAATTGGAAACGGCAATAAAAATCGCCCTGAATCGGAATTTTGGTGATTGAGCAATTGAAAATTTTCTATGGTTTCAGAAAACGAGGCTGCCATTTTTAAAGCTTCGAATTTCCCGGGATCAGCAGTCAACAGCTCTTTTAAAATATTTCCCTTTAAATCCTGATTCAATAGATTATCCAGACCCGATTTCATGTTCTGGGAAGATAGATTACTCAACAAAACCTGTGCAGCCTTTTTTTCCCACACCATACCGCTCTTGTCTATTAGTCTTGGCAAAAAAGCAGCGTCAGGCTTATCTGATTTTAATGCCATACTGTATAAAAGGTCTTTCACCTTTGCAATTTTTGCCTGTGAGATATCCGGCGTGGATTCATTCTTTGAAAAAAACCTCACAAGGGAGGATATCTGTTGGGGAGTCATTTTTTGAACCGGCTCAATGAGCTTTAAAATTATGGCATCCTTTTGTGCAATAACTTTGAGTTGGACCTCTTCTCCTGGCTTGAGCAGCAGTGCTGTTTTGGCAATAACTTTTTGTCCGTCAACCAACAGCAGCGCTTTCCCTTCTGGCAGCAGTTTTAAAATCTTTGCTTGAATGATCTGATTTTTATTAAATTCAGGAAGGACCTTTTTTTTGCCGTCATCCTTATTGATAACAATCTCAGAGGATGAGACATGGATGCCGGAAATCATCTATTGTTTTTTTCCATTGCAATAAACTTTTTTTTCAGATCAATTACCAGCTGAACCTCTCCTTTCGGTATTGACAGCCGTTGGGCAATGGCATTCATATCAAAACCTTGATTGTACAGCTCTATAATCTGATTCTGCTGGTCAAGCACAACATTTGAAGAAAACTTTAATACAGAAAAATCCGGTAACGGAACGGATTGATCGGCCTGTTTTTGTCTTTGCTCCAGTTTTTTTTGCAACGCATCTGCCCGGGATAAAAGAAGGTTGATACTGATAATCCTGGAATCCAATGCATCGTTCAACCCTTTTAACAACCGTTTTTTTTCTTTTATCTGTTCGTCAAAACTAATGGCGGCTTTTCTGGATTCTTTTACCAATGGTTCCAGCATTTCAATAATATCTGCGGCAGATCTGGACGCCTGTTTTGCATCTTCTTTTTTGTCATCAAGCTGCGGTTGAACAGGTTCTGCAAAATTCAGTCGATTCATCTTTTTTACAAGAAAAAATAAAAAGATAACCAAAAAAAAATTGATAAGAAAAAGAATGGCAATCCAAAACTCAATTGAGAATAATTCTATCATACGGTTGTATCCAGCAGCCTGCCGGTTGCGTCAGGATCCAGGTCCATCTCTTCTTGTTGTTTCTTTTTTTTTGCCTTTTCCATTTGCTGTCTTTTTCTTAAGTCTTCTTTCTCTTTTTTGGCTTTCAGCCGTTCAGCCTCATCAAACTCCTGAACGGTTGTGTTTTTAACCAGTACATTGGCTTCCTGCTGCGCTGCAGCCTGTTCCGGGGACGGTTTGGGTGTATGGGACTGATGCGCCAGTTCATGGGCAGCCCCGGACTGTTGGATAATAATATTGTGTCCAGGCACTGTTGTCATTTTAAACCCCTTTCTAACTTGCTTTAAAAGATTTAAAACTGACCCGGTCAATATATTGTCCGGGCAACACTTTTTTTAAGGCTGTTTCAACAATCCATAACATATCTGCTTCGGTGATTTCCTCTCTTTTTTCAGACACCAGGCTTTTATTCAGGGAATCATAAATTAAATCGCGATAAAATGATAGATTGTTCTGAATTTCATGGTAAGCTTTTTGGTCAGAATAATCAATGGAAATATCAGCCGTGATATAGGCCATGCCCTTTGATAAGTCTGACGCCAGTATGACAAAATCCTTTAAAATCATATTCCCTGGATTTTTATTCTCCGGCTGTGTTTTGATACGAATATCCACTGTCTCTATTTCAATTTCCCTTTGGGTTCCTTTGGTAAGTTTTGCAACAGGTTCTGCCACAATCTCTTTGCCCGGGCCTTTTGAAAAAAAGAGAAAATAAGTTAACGGAACCGTAATCCCTAACACAATCAGCGCAGACGCGCAGGCAATGACAAGCTTTGACTTATACCAGTGTGACATTGCCTTTTTCTTTTTTTTCTTTGGTTTTTCCGCTATTTCCTCATCATCGTCTTCCAGAACAACCTGATCTTCGTCATCCGTTTCTTCATTTTCATCAAAACTGTCGCTTTCCAGGATATCCTCATCTTCTGTTTCATCATCCATACTGCTGTCAAAGTCATTGTCCATTATATCGCCGAGAACATCTTCATCCTCCTGGTCAGCTGCCATTAAAAGGGTATCAATATCATCCTGGGATATAAGAATATCCTCCTCTTCACCCTCTTCATCATCAGGCTCAAGCAGGAGTGCGTCAATATCTTCCTGGGAAACATCTTCATCTTCATCATCATCAAAATCAAGCACCGTGACATCTGAACCCGGCGTTAAAAAATCATCCGTACCATCTAAAGCCGAGTCTTCCTGGACATCTGGTTCATTTAATTCAGCAATTGGTTCCGGTTCCGGTTGTACCTGGGCCACGGGTGCCGGTTCAGGCTCCGGCACTGGGGATTCATCCAGTATTACCGTATCTATGGGCGCCTCATTATCAAAATTATTAATCAAATCATCTATTGTCTCCTGGGAAACCAGGCTGTCTTGTACAGCAACGGCTTCAGATTCTTCAATAACGTCATCATACACCTGGCTGTTATCCTGGGCAGCAAGTTGAACCGGTTTCTCAACAATAACAGATTCCTGTGTTGGGGCAGCAAGTTCTTCTTCAACAGGCGCTTCCTCTGGTTCCTGCTTATCCATGGTTTCAATTTTTGTATCAAATGCCTTCCCGTCCATCAGGTTGTTAATATCGTCCTGAGAAATCAATTCATCGTCTTCATCCACGTTGTCATCCATATCTTTTTCTGATAAAGAGAGTTCCTCCTTGGGGGATGCCGTTGAATCCATGAGACTGTTGATATCATCCTGGGAAAGCTCTCCGAAATCCTCATCAGAAGAATCATTCTCATCCTCCAAAGATTCTGCGGCTCCCTCATCCGGCGCAACACTTGAATTCATCAGTTGATCAATATCATCCTGGGAGATGAGTTCCATGTCATCATCTTCCAAGTCATCTTCATCCGCCGACTCTCCCGAGCCTGAGACATTTGAATTCATGAGGCTGTCGATATCATCCTGGGAAAGTTCACCCAGCTCATCATCATCGTCGTCATTAGCAGCAATAGTGTCACCGCCTAAAATGCTTTCTTCTGCTTCTTCAATGGAAGAGGAATCTAAAAGTTTATCAATATCATCCTGGGATATTAAGCTGTCTTCTTCTAACGTTGGATCTGACATTTGATGACCTCTTTTAATTAAAGTAATCTTGAAGCCTGGCTTTTAACTTAACCAGAATCGCCGTATGAATCTGGCATATGCGCGACTCAGTCAATGTAAGAACTTCGCCGATTTCTTTTAACGTCAATTCGTCATAATAATAAAGGGACACCACCATTTGTTCTTTTTCACTCAATATTTTAATACCTTGGGCCAGAACAAATTTCAGTTCCTCTCTATCAAAACAATCGGCAGGATTATCGCGTCCTTTAATACCGGACTCAAACCGTGTTTGCGAATATGAATCGTTTTTTTTGGTTTTTATGAATTCATCCAGGCTTAAAACCGATGCCCCGTGAATATTTGTGAGCATGTCATAATATGCTTCAAGTGAGACACCCAGCTCCCCGCAGATCTCTATATCTGTTGCAGGCGAACCTTTATGATCTTCAATACTTTTAACTGCCTTGGTAATATCCTGGATTTTTTTTCTCATGGACCTTGAATAGGTATCCATGCTTCGCAGTTCATCAAGAATAGCCCCTTTTATCCGGTACTGGGCATAAGTCTTTAAACTGACATGCTTGGAAGCATCAAACTTATCCACGGCATCAATCAGGCCCAATGATCCTGCAGAGACCAGTTCGTCAAAAAAAACACTGGAAGGAAGACGCATGGCAAACCTTGACGCAATATGCTTTACAAGATATGCATACTCAATAATGCTATTTTCGCGCCATGAGTCTTTGCCTGTTTTTTTTTCTTTTTGCTTATTTTTCATAAAAAAATAAAGCTTACCCTTTTTAAGTTACGGTCTGAAACACTTTGCTCATAAAAAATGTTAAATTCCCGTTTGAACTGGTTCTCAAGGGACTTTCCCCCACCTTATGTGCAATCTCCTCAATGGCTTTTGCACAGAGTGAATCCGGGGCAATATCCTGCACTAATCCCCTTTTTTGAACTGCCTTTTGCAACTGCTTATCAAAAGGGATGTGGCCGATATATTCCAGTACAACATTTTTTAAAAATTTATCAAGCGCTCCGCTTAATGAAGCATACACCCGTTTTGCCTCTTTTTCAGAATCCACCATATTGACAATCAGTTTAAAATATTTTGTTCCATATTCCCGGGACATCACCTTCATCATTGCATAGGCATCTGTTATGGATGTGGGCTCGTTGGTTGCAATCACTATACATTCATCACATGCTGAGTTAAAGTACAATACATTGGATGAGATACCGGCACCGGTATCTACAAAAATGATATCCGCCTGATCGGACAAGGTTTCAAACTCACTTAACAGATTGAGCTTTTCACCTTCATTGAGTTGGGTCAAATCCGCAAAACCAGACCCCCCGGGAAGAATTTTAATCCCATGGCTCGATTCCACCATGACCTGGTTTAAGGTTTTTTCTGAGCTGATCACATGCCGGATATTAAA
>JAHJLN010000062.1 GCA_018821715.1 Pseudomonadota bacterium
ATAATACAGGTTGACAAAGCACAACCGATAGCTCCCATATTAAAATATTTTAATAAAATAATTGTCAAAGTCAAATTGCATAACTGCATTGAAAAAGAAATAATGGTCATATGCTTAATTTTTCCAATAGCAGGGGCGAGACTCCATATTAATTGTATACTCATCCCAAGAAAAGCTGGCACGAACAATAATCCTAATACACTTGCTGCTTCAATATATTCATTGCCAACATAAAGGGAAATAAGCTCCTGTCTGTATACGAGTAACGGTGAAATAAATAAAAGAGTTACCCACATCAAATATTTGTTTAGTCTGTAAAAAAGATACTTTAATCTTTCTTTTTCTTTTTTTGCATGCATGGCAATGAGAGCAGGTTGAAGGGATGATGTCAACGATGGTAAAAAAGAATCAAATTGTCTACGAAACATGGATCCAAGATGGAAAGTTGTAATATCTAATGGAGTGGTGAAAAGATTCAATAGAATAGGGTCTGCTGCAGTTCTAATCCTATAGCCAATTTGTCCTAAAGATGACCAAACACCAAATGATATGACTGTCTTAGCTATGCTGAAATCAAACAGCCGTATTCTCATGCGTAACGCTGGAACAAGCCTACAGGAGATGATTATTTTTACAATCAATTTTAGAACGTTAGATAGTGAACTGGCAACAACAACCCATAAGACACTTGTGCTAACTTTAAACAATAGTAACAACAATAAGATAATCCTAAAAATCTCAAAAATTGTATCAATAAAATGGCCAAGATAAAATTTTTGTCGAATATTAAACCCTGCTAAGAAGGGAGAGAGTATATACGCCATCAATAGGTTGAAAAAAGCAACCAGGAGCATTAGAGTCGTCATTTCTTCATAGCCCTTGGGAATATGCAAAATGCTTTCAATATTTATAGATAAATAAAAACTTAGTAGTGAAAAAATAATACCAGAGATAAAAAGAATTGGCCAAATGCTAGAAACAATTTTAGTTACTTGCAATTCATTCCCTTCGGCATATGCTTCCACAAGATATCTGCCAATACCAGCGATAAAAATAGTCGTAATAATCGGTGTAAACATTACCAAAGAACCCACAATGGGAAGAAGACTGTATTCTTCTGGACTGATCCTCCTCAATAGATATTGTTGAACCCATATTAGAAGTGTAATACTGAAAAAGTATGTTAATAGATTAGTTACTGTATTAATAACTACTATCTTTTTACTTATTTCAACTGAAATTATTTTTCCCATTTCTTAATGGCATCCTTCAGGAAACGTTTGCTAACTTAGGTTCAAAAATCAGTCAGAAATTGCAATTTGACACTCCCACTGTTCTTTATCAATTGGCTTCTTTCCTATCTGAGTTGTTCAAATGTCTTTTGTATTATAAAAATTGGTTTTAGCGGGGTAAGTATTTTCATTTTTGTAAGATTTGGAGGTTTTTCTGATAGTGTTGCTCAAAGCTCACGTAGCTATTGTTCTTGAGCATTAGCCGTAATAATAGATCGCTTTAAAAATAAAGGCATCATCAGCATCCAGTAAAATTCCTCAATGTAATTCATGCTGATAAATATACCGGCTGTCAAATAGGAAATAAGCGCAATGATCAATCCAAATGAATATAACCGAAAAATATGACTCTGTGCATTCCGTATCGGTATTTTTCTTATTTGAAACAATATGTTAAAGCAATTATAAATTAAAAGCCCAAGTACCAATAGACCATGAAATCCTATTTCAGCAAGACATTTAAAATATGTGCTGTGTGTATCTCGATTATGTCTTTCAGTTCCATAACTGCCCATCAAAGGTTTGTAATTGTCTGCACCAATCCCTAAAGGATGCTCTTTGGCCATTTCCCAGGCAATGTTCCATAAAGCAAGTCGCCCCTGTGCAGAACTGTCCCTGTCTTGCTCCTCAACGCTAATGGTTGAAATCCGGTCCCAGAAATGAACATCAGTCAGCGCGAAAAAACCGATTATTCCGAATGCAGTTCCAGCTATAATCAATAACCTGTATTTTTTTTCCGCAAGAAATATTACAAAACCAAGTGAAACAACCATCGCCAAAAACCCGCCTCGGGATCGAAGCATTGCCAGAGTGTTCACTGTTAATACCGCATTAACCAAACAAATCAGCTTTCCAATATTTCCTGATCTGATTAACATAACACCCGTTATAGGAAGCATCATAACCATATGTGCGGCCAGAAAATTGGCTTCACCAAAATCCACACTCCCGATTCCAATATCCAGCCGGTTGTTACTAAACATCCAGTCACTTGCGAAAAAGGCATTGTATCCCATATAAATGTTACAAAGGATCAATGACCACCAAAACATTTCAAATAATTTAATATCCGTAATAATATGACTCGCTAAAATCAGGATAACAACAACCTTTGTAATTTTAAAAACATTGTAGGTATCCTGGCCTAGATCAAGACCAATTATTGTTGAAAACCATAACAGGCAGAGGTATAAAATCAGCAGCCATTCTTGACGGTCCAAAACCGTTAACGAAAGATTCGTTTTCACCGGTTTAATAAAATAGCTGAGCATGACAGTGACGTACATGAACTGACTATCTCTTATCCCATAATGATACGGTATTTCTCCCCACCACTTTTTTACCGGACCGATATTATATATTACAATATAAGCAATCATACCGATAATGGGATGATAAAGAAGGGAGCCGGCCATAGAAAAGGCCAAAACGATTAAATAGGCAATGGTGGTCGGTGGCATACTATTCTTTCAAAGATTTTAGATATTGAACTGCATCTGTTCTCAAAATAAGATCTGAAATTCTCATCTGAATGTCACAAAGGGGTTTGACATCCTTCAAGGGCTGTTCTTTGGTTGAGCCTGAAGCGACTTGCATTTCAGACTGATTGAACTTATGATAGGTGGCATTCTTTGTAATAATAAATTCCTGGGTACAGGCGATATTTGTATTTTTAATATCAAAAATATCCTTCCCAATACCAAAGTGTGTGCCCAGATCAAAAAGATTGGCAATTGTGGGAAGAACGTCAATCTGAGGAAATACATCATGAATGACTTTAGGCTCAATACTTCCTTTAGGCGCCCAGAGGATAAAGGGAATCTGAACCCTCAAGCGTTTTGATTCAAGATCGGTTACATCATGCCCAATAATGGACTCTATCTCCTTTTTAAGCAGTTTCGGGCTGTGATCCCCATATATCATTATAATCGTATTTTCAAGCAAACGACTTTTTTCCAGCCTGTCTAAAAATAATTGTATCGCCTGATCCGAATAGTTGATATTTTTAACATATCCTTCAGACCTGCCTGAAAAAGGATGGGATCCTGTATCCAGATCAAAAACCGAGCTGATGTCCCAATTTTTATGGCTGGTAACCATGATCGGAAAACCGAAAAACAAAGAATTGCAGTTAGCAGCAACTTCAGAAGCTTTTTTGAGAAGGTCTTTATCTCCAATCCAACGATGAACAATCTGACCGTCAATTCTTTTTTTACTATAGAATTCGTCAAATCCATACCGTTCATAAATAAATTCCCTGTTGTAATATGATCCATTGTTCCCGTGAAGGGCAAATGTATGATATCCTTCTAAATTAAACAAATTTGCCAGGGTATAAAACGTATTAAACCTATAGGAAATAGCAACAAATGAATCTGTGGGAGCAATAATGGAATTCAATGTAACAAATTCGCTGCTTGTGGTGGGTCCTGCGCCTTCCTGGGTATAAAATTGTGAAAAATATATTCCTTCCCGGATCAATCGATTTACGGTCGGTGTAATTTCATGGCCATTGATCTTTTGGTTGATAACAATATTGCTTAGGCTCTCAAATTGAAGTAAAAATAGATTGAATCCCTTGAATTTACCAGTATATTCATTTTTATTAGATTTGATTGATTGATAATAATCTAAAAGTAATTTTTTATCGGCCTGGCTTAGTTGTTTTTTTGTATTTTTTGAAATTCTATAGAACGAAATGAAATCCTCCAGACAAAATGGCAGAAAACCAATATGTGAAATAATCAAGTCAGGATTTGGCCTCATCTGTTGATGCCAGGGAGAATGGAGTTTATATATAAGGTTAAAACTGGTTTTGTAAACAACAAAGAGCAAACTGGTTATCAATAGGCATATAAGTCCTGTTTTCATTCGAGTTTTAAACCTGATCTTCAATCCTTTGTATTTTACCGCAACAAATATCCAGATAAGGAACAAAAACGGAAAAATCAGATCTGATAATTTAAAAAGAGACCATATGACATCGGTAACATCCCCTAAAATATTCCCTTTATGAAAGACCATACTCAATAAATTTATTGTTGGGAAATATTTAAATTCCCTATAATAAATTAAAACAGATAGATATATCAAAGAAAGGAAAACAAACAGACCGGTCAAAAATAACTTTTGAATCCTTTGTGGAAACAACAGACTCAATGAAACTACAATTGCCACGATAAGAAATTCCCCAACTAAAGCAAAAGGAGCTCCCAGGTATGGTCCTAAAATATTTTGCTTTAACAGTTGATTATATACAAAAACATAACCATCCATCAAAATCACAAGGAACATAAAAAAAAGGATAAGGCGAGCCTGTTTGGGTATTTCAAATATTTTACGCGTTAATAAATCAAGCATGAACTGTAGTTATCCTCTATAAAATTCCATATTCCATACGCAGAGCGATCAGCACCAAGTACATTATTTTTTTGGTCCTTTTATCAATATCCGGATTTAGTTATCCTATCATAAATTATTGCCAGCCAGACTATGATTGATGCACATATACTGATAAACACAGCAGCAGATCCCATATCTTTTGCCCGGCCGGACAGTTCGTGCTTTTCATATCCTATTCTATCGACAATTGCTTCTATGCTTGAGTTGATTAATTCCACCATCATTACGACAAGCCATACAAAAACAAATAGTCCTTTTTGGACAGGCGTACCGCCAACCCATAACCCCAGCGGGATAACAAATAGTAGCACTATCACTTCCTGTCTAAAAGCTTCTTCATTGTCCCATGCAGCGCGTAGACCTTTTATCGTGTATCCGGTAGCTTTGAGAAGGCGTTCAAGGCCTTTAGATTTCATTTTCATTTTATCCTATTTTTTATCACAGATATTAATCTGGACATATTATCAGGATTAAAGATTGAATTTGAATTCCGAATCCCCATGGTGTTGTCAAACAGATCAAAACATCGATATCTGGGATAAACAACTGGTTTGCCCCTTCTGGCAATCACCTTTATGGTTTCTCCCACGATCATAGCACCAACGATGTTCACAACAAAATTGACAGAAGGCGCTGTAGAGTGAACGTTGTCCCGATCAAATTTTTCGATCTCTTCTCTTGTCATTTGATCCACGGTTTTACCGTCTTTGTATTTGATCTTATGCCAAATATTCTCTAGGAAACTGGTGCAGTCAGATTGATCATAGTTGAATACTTGGACCCTTCCCCCTGAAATAGTGGCATAACCATTAACCAGAGGCACTTTATATTTTTTTGCAGCAAGGTAAAAGAGTTTACACGAAGGATGATCTGCATTCTGGATAATAAAACCAGCACCTTTTATAAATCGATCAATATTGTCATTATCCACACGATCAGCAATTTTCAATTCTATCTCGGCATATGGATTGATTTCCTTGATCCGCTCCTCGGCAACATCCACCTTGTTTCTGCCAAGGGTTCTGGAAGTAGCAAACAGCTGGCGGTTCATATTTGATTCATCATAGCAGTCCATATCCATCAGTCTGAATTTTTTTATCCCCCATCTTGCAAAAAGCTCTACAGTAATGGCCCCTACCCCGCCCAAACCTGCAATTGACAAGGTGGTATTCCTGATCTTGTCAATTTCGAGTTGTGAAAAACACAGGGCTGTCCGTGTCAGCATTCCGTTGATATATTCTTTTTCTCTGTCCATAGACCTCTTTTCGCTATAGTTGATTATAGCGAATACATAATATTGAAATAGCTTTTGCCAAATTATAACGGTGCTTTCCGGCATTTAATGAATTTTGGCACCATTCTTGTGAATTTTCCGATAAAAGTCGATTAAAAGCCTTTTTCAAGTCCTTTACAGAATAGCTGTCAAGAATAATTCCACATTGGGTTTCTTTGACAATTTTACCGATTTCACCAAAATCACAAGTCAATATGATTTTACCAGCAGCAAGTCCTTCAAATAGTTTATTGGGAGCACTGAACCTGGCATTCGGGTTATGCGGGTCAAAGCCATAGAAGACAATATCTGAACATGCCGTATACATGGGAATTTTATGGGGTTTTACATATCCCAGATAATGAATGTTCCTGCATTCTTTTGCTGCAGTTTCCACAAGTTGTCTACATGCACCGTTCCCGCCGATGATCAGAAAAATATCCGGTGTCTGTTTTACCGCTTCAACAAGTTGTAAAACTTGCCGTTCGATCCCGAGGTTGGCAATAAAAGAAATGACTTTCTGATTTTTTGATATGCCGATTTTTTCACGTTCAGATGCAACCAGGTCCTTGGTAAATATAAATTTTTCAGGATCCTGCCAGTTTCCAACCACACAATTATTTTTAGCCCCTCTTTTTTCAAAGTGATTTCGAAGTTTTTCACCCACTGTAATCAATAGATCCACCCGCTTGAGAAAAAAGTTTTCCATAGAAAATATCAATTTTTTCAGCCAGACTGGATGACTGTACAACATATCAACATAGCTCTCATGAGAATCATAGATGAGTTTTGCCTTTTTTATTTTTGATAACGCATATCCCAGCGGAAGGGTATCAAAATCATGCGCATGAACATAATCAAACTGTTTTGACAGGCCTTTTACAAATGCCTTAATCCAGAACAATCCAAGAAAAGCGATCTGTGTGGCTCCACGACCATGAGTCGATTGAACATAAACCCGGTGAATATTAATATCATCAAGGACTTCATATTCCGCAGCTTTTAAATCCCTATCCCAGCAAAGAATGTGGACTTCATATCCATTAGAGGCCAATGCAACAGCCTCTCTTTGTACCCTCGGATCCGGATCAAAGGCATTGGACAGCAGCATGAGTATTTTCTTTTTCAAAGGGATCATTGCCTTAAAAATCCCTTGTAAATAATATCAATTATTTTTTCAGATGCATGGCCGTCACCATAATACCCGACACCATCCTTAAATCCTGAGCTGCCGGTAGTTGCGTCGGATAAAAACGGCGGCAGGGTGCCTTGACCTGTGTTCAAAACCTCATAGGCCACCATCAATTTTTTCAAACTTGAACCGCAAAGCGTATTCCATCCGGCGGCTACGGTTTCAACCCATTCGGTTTCCGGTCTCAGGGTCATGCAAGGAATCTGAAGCAGATATGCTTCCTTCTGAACACCGCCTGAATCCGTAAATATGGCCTTGGCATTCTTTTCAAGCTGAATCATGTCCAGATAACCGACCGGGTCAACCAATCGAACACCTGAATTTAAACAAAAGCCATTTGCTTTATTTTGACGTTCCAGTTCAGTTAAGCATTTTCTGGTCCTGGGATGTATTGGAAGGATAATTTTTTCTCCCTTGGCTGCAATATCATTAAAGGCCAAAAAAATATTCTTGAGTTTTAACGGATCATCTGTGTTTTCTGCCCGATGAAGTGTTGCAAGATAATATTCATTGGGTCTAAGTTCTAAAACAGTCAAAATATTGGATTTCTTTTCCGCTAATTTGGTGTTGAACAGAATGGAATCGTACATGACATCTCCGACAAGATAGCAATGCCGGGAATTAAAATCAATTAACGCTGTTGTACCTTTTTTATGAATAATACCTTCGGCCGATAGGTTGTTAACAGCTGCTTTGGTCGGACAGAACAATACACTGGCCACTTCATCTGTAACAATCCGGTTGATTTCTTCAGGCATTTGACGATTAAAACTCCTGAGGCCGGCCTCAACGTGAACAGCCGGGATGTGAAGTTTTACAGCGGCAAGAGCACCGGCCATAGTCGAATTGGTATCTCCGTAAGTTAATACTGTATCAGGTTTTTCATGGATCAGAACCTTTTCAATCTCAGCGAGCATCTGCCCTGTCTGGCTGCCATGGGAGCCGGAACCGATATTTAAGTTATAATCCGGTCTGGGTATCTTAAGCTCATCAAAAAAAATCGCCGACATGTTGGCATCATAATGCTGCCCGGTGTGTACAATAATTTCCTTGACATGGTCTGATCCTGCCAGTGATTGATTTTTTTTTGCAATAGCCCTTGAAACTGCTGCAGCTTTTATAAACTGGGGTCTGGCACCGATGATAGTAACAATTTTAATCATGGCATCACCTTCAAAAGGGTATCACAAATGTGATGAATCTGATCCTTTTCCAAATAGGGATGCATGGGTAGGCTGAATATTCTTTCCGATAAAATTTGTGATATTGGAAAATCATCCTTTAAATACCCTAAATATGAAAAAGCAGTCTGACAATGAAGCGATTTCGGGTAATAAACAGCCGTAGGAATACCTTTCTTATTCAAGGATTCCATTATCTGTTTTTTCATGTCATGTCTCACTGAATATTGAGCCCAAACGCTGGTGCAGTCATCTGGCACTGTCTGTAGTTCAAGATATTGCCCAAGCAAGCGTGAATAAAGAGCAGCCACCCGGTTACGGTTCTCAACCTCTTTTTCAAATATTTCAAGTTTTTCCAGCAGCACTGCTGCCTGAAGCGTATCAAGCCTGCCATTGATGCCGATCCTGACATTATCATATTTATCTGTACCCTTGCCGTGAACACGAATGGATCTAATTTTTTCGGCAAGCCGATCATCATTTGTAAAAACCGCTCCACCGTCCCCATAGCATCCCAGAGGTTTGGCAGGGAAAAAGCTGGTCGCAGCAGCATGAGAAAGGTTGCCGGCCTTCTTTTTTTGATATTGGGCACCAAAACTCTGGGCTGCATCTTCCAGAACAAAAAGGCCATATTTATCAGCGATGCTGTTAATCTGTTCATAGGCGGCAGGAAGTCCGAAGATGTCAACCGGAATGATGCACTTAGGCAAAAGCCTGCCGATCCCGTCATCTTTTGGAAGCGGATAATCAGAAAAAGAACCTGAAATTACCGCCTTTATTGCCTTTTCAAGACAGATCGGGTCCATGTTAAATGTTTTGGGGTCCACATCTACAAAAACAGGAGTGGCGCCCAAAAAAGAAATCACTTCTGCTGTAGCCATAAAAGAAAATGGCGTAGTAAAAACCGCATCGCCCGAATGGATACCATTTGCCATAAGGACCATAAGCAGGGCATCTGTACCGCTGGAACATGAGATTGAATGTTTTACCCCTAAAAATTCGGATAATTTTTCTTCTAGTTCAAAAACTTCAGGTCCCATTATGTATTTTCCATGGGCCAGAACCCTGGATAATCTTTTTTCAAGATTCGGAAGAATCCTCTTCTGCTGTTCGGCCAGATCGGTAAACTGAATATTAAAATTGGTGTCGTTCAATTTATCATCCTTTATGTTTAAATTCTTTATACGATGTTTTTCCTATAGACAATTCCTCTGACAGGGCAGCATCCTCGTCAAGGTCCATGCAGAATAATTGCCCGACACTGTTTTCCTTATATCTTAACCGGCTTTCAGGGCACACATAAATCCCGTTGCCATCCGGGGTAATGAGCTTGTGTCCATGACGACTCATCCAGCCATTTTGGCGCGCAGGTACGCCAAGAACAAAGGCATAATCCAAAACATCCCCGGTAACAACTGCACCTGCTGCAATAAAGGCATACCTTCCAATGGTGCAGTTACAGACAATGGTTGCGTTG
>JAHJLN010000063.1 GCA_018821715.1 Pseudomonadota bacterium
CAGCTGGCCTGCCTGACAGGTCCGTATGAAGCCTATGCCAAGCAAGCGGTTGAGGGATTTAAGCTCGGGCTTGAGTATGCGACCAATGGGACATTTGAAGTGCTTGGAAGACCCATTGAAGTGATTGTTAAAGATACCCAGATGAAACCGGATATGGGAAAACAGCTTTTAACGGCTGCGTTTCAGGACGACAAGGTGGATCTTGCCGTCGGACCCGTATCTTCAGCCGTTGCCATGGCCTGCCTGCCCGTTGCCAAGGAGTTTAAGAAAATTCTTATTGTGGAACCTGCAGTGGCGGATTCCATTACCGGAAAAGCCTGGAACCGGTATGTCTTCAGGACCGGCAGAAACTCATCCCAGGATGCCATTGCAGGGGCTGCAGCCATTGGAGGCCCGGGTGTGAATGTGGCGTATATTGCCCAGGACTATACATTTGGCCGGGATGGTGTGGCAACAGCCAAAGAAGCGTTGGCCGCAACGGGCGCAACGGTTGTTCACGAAGAGTACATGCCGCTGAATACGGTTGATTTTACCGCACCTGCCCAGAGAATCATTCAGGCAATGAGCAAAGTTAAAGGTAAAAAATATCTTGCCATTTACTGGGCCGGGAAAAACAATCCAACCGCAAAACTCAATGCCATGAAGCTGGATAAAAGATACAACATTAACCTGGCTGTGGGCGGAAATATCATTGATGTGCTTAAAACCTATAAAACCCTTGTGGGTGCAGAAGGCGGCAACTATTATTACTATGAGAGCCCGAAGAATGAAATCAACGACTGGCTTGTCAAAGAGCATTTTAAACGGTTTAATTCACCCCCTGATTTTTTTACCTGCGGCGGCATGACGGCAGCCCTTGCCGTGGTCAAGGCGTTAAAGGAAGCCAAAACAACAGATACCGAAATCCTGATCCAGACCATGGAAGGGATGAAGTTTTTTACCCCCAAAGGGGAGATGGTATTCAGAAAAGAAGACCACCAGGCACTCCAGGATATGTATGCCTTTAAAATCACAACCCGGAAAGATGTTGACTGGGGAATTCCCGAAGTCACAAAAGTGATTTCATACAAGGACATGAACATCCCCATCAGAAATACAGGCAATTGATTGGAGTCAGTTATGACCAGAGCACCTGTCATAGAAACCCGGGACCTGACCATCTGCTTTGGCGGTCATGTTGCTGTCAACTGCCTGAATCTTGCAGTTGAGCCCTTTTGTCTCAAATCCATTATCGGCCCCAACGGGGCCGGTAAAACCACATTGTTCAATCTTATTTCAGGACAATACGGGCCGACTTCGGGTCAAGTTCTGTTCAACGGCAGGGATATTACAAAAATGGGGGTTGCCAGAAGAACCAACCTGGGTATTGGCAGATCCTTTCAGCTGACCAATATTTTCCCGAGCCTCACGGTGCTGGAAAATGTCCGCCTGGCCCTCCAGGCCAGAGAAAAAATCGGCATGGTTTTCTGGAGACACTATACAGCATATCCAAAACTTGAAGAAAAAGCCTATGACCTTCTCAAGCAGGTTCTGCTGGATGACAAGTACCGGGTCGAGGCCTGTCTTCTGACCCATGGGGAACAGCGAAAGCTTGAAATCGCCATTCTCCTTGCCCTTGATCCTGAAGTCCTGCTGCTGGATGAACCCACTGCAGGGATGAGCCTTGAAGATGTACCGGCCATCCTTGATATCATCCAGGAGATAAAGTCCCTGAAAAACAGGACCATCCTGCTGGTTGAGCATAAGTTTGACATGATCATGGCCCTGTCTGATTCCATTGCAGTGCTCCAGGAGGGCCGGATCATCTGTGATGATACACCTGCTGCTGTTTCAAACAACGAGAAAGTGCTTGAAGCCTATCTGGGAGGAGGGATTAAGAATGAGTGATTCCATCCTGTCCCTTGACAATGTTCATACCCATATCGGCCGGCATCATATCCTCCAGGGCGTTTCTCTCACGGCAGACAAAGGCGGCGCAACCCTCCTTCTCGGGAGAAACGGTGCCGGTAAATCAACCACCTTGAGAACGATCATGGGACTTTGCCCTGCGTCAACCGGCCGGATCAATTTTAAGGGCACGGCCATTGAAAATAAAAAAACCCATGAAATCGCCCGAATGGGCATGGGATTTGTTCCTGAAGACAGAGCCGTCCTGTTTAACCTTACGGTTGAAGAAAATTTCCGCCTCTCCATGATCGAGGAAAACGAAAAAACCCATGGAAATTTAAATGAGGTCTTGAAGCTTTTTCCAGCCTTGAAAAAATTCTGGAAAACAAAAGCAGGGCTTTTATCCGGCGGACAGAAACAGATGCTGGCCATTGCAAGGGTTTTTGTCTGTGATCATGCCCTTCTTCTCATTGACGAGCCGTCGAAGGGGCTTGCGCCTATTGTTGTGGATCAGCTGGGAGAAGCCCTTTTGCGGATCAAGGATCAGACAAAGATCATCCTTGTGGAGCAAAATTTCAACCTGGCCCGCCAGGTGGGATCAGACTGTTTTATCTTAGATGACGGCCGGGTGGTATTTCACGGACTGATCCAGGATCTTGCCCAGGATAAAACAATGATGAAAAAGTATCTCGGGATTTGATAAAAGACCATAATTTGGGGGCCAAATGACATCGCAAACCATTGTTTTTACCACAGACCGGAATACGTTTAAAACAGGGGTCAGCTGGACTGCCGGGGTCAGCCTGTTCCTGATGCCGCTGATATGGATAGATCCGGTAACCTATTTAACCCTGACCATTGCAGGCCTTTCCCTTGGCATGCTGATTTTTCTGATTGCTTCGGGTCTGACCTTGATTTTTGGCCTGATGGATGTGCTGAATCTTGCCCATGCGGCATTTTTTGCATTTGGTGCCTATGCCGGGCATACGGTCCTGGTTTTTTTAAATTCCCTTGGATGGATAGAAACCGCATCCCTGTTAAACAGCCTTTTATATCTGGTGGCTGCCCTGTGTGCCGCAGCCTTCGTAGGTGCGCTGTTAGGGGTGGTGACAGAACGGCTGGTGATCAAAAAAGTATATGGCAACCATCTGATGCAGCTTCTGGTGACTGTCGGGGTTTCCTTTGTCATCGTGGAAATTTTAAAGATCATATGGGGGGTGAATGACGAAGTGGTTCCTGTTCCCGCAGGATTTCAGGACAGTTTTATCGTTTGCGGTGTGTTTGTAGAGTATTTCAGGGTCATTGCCATCATCCTGGGGGTTGGCGTGTTTGCCGTGCTCCAGTTTGCCCTTAAAAAGACAAAAATCGGTATCATTGTCCGGGCCGGGGTTGAAAACAGGGAAATCGTAAAAACGACGGGATACAATATCAGCCGTATTTTCACCTTGATTTTTGCAGCAGGGGCAGGTCTTGCCGCCATTGGCGGAACCATGATGGCCATTTTCAATCAGGCGGTTGATCCGGGAATGGGAGACCAGTTTCTTATTTTTGCCCTTATTGTTGTGATTATCGGGGGAATGGGATCAATAACCGGCAGCTTTGTCGGTGCCATCATTGTGGGCCTTTCATTTAATTATGTGGCATTCCTTGTCCCCAAAATGGCCCTTGGCGTTAATTTCATGATTATGGCCGTCATTCTTTTAATCCGCCCGAAAGGGCTTTTCGGGAAAGATTAGGGTATGGGTATCAGTATGGCAAAGCAATCGGCAAAGGAAGAACAAAACAAACTGAACAAAAAAGCAATGGCGATCAACCCGGTCGTTTATCTCCAGGCCGGGGTCATTCTGTTGCTTTGGGTAATCCCCTTTGTTTTTCCATCCTTCAAGCTCATGGATGTGATGGCAAAAATAATGATTTTTACCCTTGTGGTGGCATCCTTTGATCTTCTTTTGGGGTATACCGGTATTCTCTCCTTTGCCCATGGCATGTTTTTCGGTATCGGTGCCTATTCGGTTGCGCTGATCCTTTATCATTCTATAACGCCCATGTGGTATCATATCCTTTTTGCCGTGATGATCAGCCTTGTGATCAGCATTGGCCTGTCGTTAATGATTGCTTTTTTTTCATTGCGGGTAAAGGCCATTTTCTTTGCCATGCTGACCCTGGCGCTGGCCGAGTTTGCCCATATCCTGGGCGTGCAGTGGACCAGCCTTACCGGTGGAGAAGACGGGATATCCTTTGTTCTGCCGTCTATTTTCAATTTCAACCAGTCCCTGGGAACCCTATTCAATACACCGATAAACGGACGTCTCATTGTCTACTACCTGATCCTTGTCAGTGTAATTTTACTGTTTGCAGGATTGCTGCGGTTTATCCGGTCTCCTTTGGGAAGGGTCTTAAAAGCCATTCGTGAAAATGAACCCAGGACGATTGCCCTGGGGTATGAGACCTTTGGTTACCAGATTTATGCCATCGTGTTCAGTGCTTCGGTGGCATCCCTTGGCGGTATTTTGTTTTCCATGTGGCTGTGTTATGTTAATCCGGATTCGGTATTTCATACCGCCATTATGGTGAATATTCTGCTCATGGTGTTAATCGGTGGCATGGGCACCCTTTACGGATCCATGATCGGTGCTGCCTTTCTGATCATTACCGAGAACTGGCTGCCGGGGCTTTTAAAGTCCATTGCCGCGTTAACCCCTGAAAATATATTTGTCCGGAACATGGCCGACAGATGGCAGCTTTATTTTGGTATCCTCTTTGTCCTGGTAGTGATATTTTTCCCCAAAGGGGTTATCGGAACCATCCGTTCCATTATGAATCTAAAACAGCAAATAAAATTCCGCTCACAGTTAAAGGATATATCATGAAGATCAGATCAGAATTTTTAACCATTAATGACCGCAGTATCCATGTAAGGGTGTATAACCCTGAACAGGAAAAAACCATTGTCTGCTGGCACGGCCTGGCACGGAACGGGTTTGATTTTGAAACCATTGCAACCGAGCTGTCAAAAAACTGCAGGGTGCTGTGCCCGGATACCCTTGGACGGGGCCTTTCCCAGTGGGCAAAGACGCCTGAAACAGAATACAACTATCCCAATTATGTGGGTATTGCCATGGCCATCTGTGCGCATTTCAATGTTCAAAAACTCGACTGGATCGGCACTTCCATGGGGGGTATTATCGGTATCCTTCTTTCAAGCGGTCCTTTTAAAGATCGGATACAGCGCCTGGTCATCAATGATATCGGCCCCCAGATCCCGGACGATGCCCTGAAAAGAATTATTGATTATGTGTCCGGTGTTCAGCCAGAGTTTGACACCTTTACGGACTATGAAAATTATTTAAAAGAATTATACCTGATAATGGGTGAACGGAGCAGTGAACTATGGTTCCAGATGACAAGCCGGTCGCTGCGCAGAAAAGACAACGGCAAATTCACGGTTCATTTTGATCCCGACATTATCCAGATTTCCGATGAAACCGTTCCGGCCATAGACCTCTGGGAAGTGTTTAAACAGGTTCAATGCCGGGTCCTGCTGCTGCACGGGCTTTTGTCCGATGTCCTCACAACGGATATCGTAAAAAAGATGGCCGCCATCAATCCCGGCATGCAGGTCGTCATAATTCCTGACTGCGGCCATGCCCCCGGGCTGCACCTGGATCACCACATGGATCCGATCATCAAGTTTTTATCCTGACCCGGATGTATTGTATCACCCTTCCACTGATAAAAAACCTTTTTAAATATATTATAATGGGGTATAAAAAAGATTAAGCTCTTGTACCAACACCTGAAAATCGCCGGACCACTGAAAAGGGTATAAGGTGAAAAAGGCTAATTTAACCCCCTGTTTATTTGCGGGTTCAAATCAAAGAAAAAGCAGGCTAAAGCACACTTTTTTAAGGAAAAATGATTCGTACAATACTATTTATTTTGATTTTTTTCTCCTTTTTTGTCACAGAGGTATTTTCGCAGTCCAGGACATTGGATTTTTTATCGCCTTCAGAAATCGCATGGCTCAAACAACATGGACAGCACATCCGATACGCGCCTGTTCCTAATTATCCCCCCGTAGAATTTATTGATGCCCATGGCACCCACAAAGGGATTACAGCAGATTATCTATCGCTTATTGAAGAAAAAATCGGCATGAAATTCGATAAAATTTATATAAACTTCTGGAATGAAATCATTGAAAGCGCTAAAAGCGGAAAGATTGATGTCCTGGGCAATCTTCAAAACACAACTCAGCGATCAGAATACCTTTCTTTTACACCGCCTTATATAACAATTCCCAATGTCATTATTGTGCAAAAACAAGGTAAAAATAAAATTGATCTGGCTGAAATGGCAGGAATGCGTATTGCCGTTGTCAAGGGATATGCCTCCATTCCATTTATTCAAAAAAAACAGCCCAAAATTATCATCCATTCGGTCGACAGTGATGAAAAAGGGCTTAAAATGGTGTCCTTTGGACAGATAGACGGCATGATAACAGACCTTTCAGTGGCCTCATTTATTATAGATAAATTTGGCATCAACAACTTAAAGGTAGCCGGCAATATCAATTTTAACTGGGAAATGTGCATTGGTGTTAGAAAAGATCAGCCTGTCCTGCTTGCCATTCTTAAAAAAGCATTGGCATCCATTGATACATCAGAACGACGGAAAATATATAAAAAATGGATTCATTATGAAACCCATCCGTCATTTAACTGGATGCCGGTTTTTGTATTCTTTCTGGCAGCTTTATTAATCGTTGCATTAGTACTGGTATGGAATGTGTCCTTGAAGCGTCAGGTTAAAAAACACATGGCCAAACTGAAAGAAGAGCTTGGTGAACGGAAGCGGATGGAGCTGGAATTAAGGCAAAGTGAAGATGAATTCAGACTGATTTTCGAACATTCTCCCCTGGCCAATGTTCATCTGGATAAAACTGGAGTGATTACTGCCTGTAATGAAAATTTATGTAAAATTCTTGGCAGTTCCAAGGATCAGATCATCGGTTTTAATACCCTTTTGTCCCTTACCGATAAAAAGATGCGGGCCGCCATAACCACAGCTTTTGAGGGCCGGGAAAGCAGTTATGCCGGGGTCTATTTATCTGTGACAGGCGGCATCCAAACGCCGATACGGGCTGACTTTGCGCCGATTCTAACATCTGACGGAACGGTGATGGGTGTTATTGGAATTTTAGAGGATATCTCGGAGCGCTTGATTGCCGAGGCGGAGAAAAAAAAGCTGGAATCCCAGCTGCGCCAGTCCCGAAAAATGGAAGCCATCGGCACCCTGTCCGGCGGCATTGCCCATGACTTTAATAATATACTGGGGATCATACTGGGTAACATTGATATCGCCTTGATGGACTTGCCTGAGCAGGCACCGGCAATGAAGAATTTAAATGCCATTAAAATTGCGTGTACGCGGGCAGCAGAGGTTGTCAGACAACTGCTGATTTTCAGCAGAAAGACAGACCCAACACAAAAGAGGGTTCACCTTAACGAGATGGTTGAAGAATCTGTAAAACTTCTGCGGTCATCCATTTCAAGGGCCATTGACATTCAACCGGAGCTTTCACGCAATCTTGAGAGGATCAATGCCGACCCGACTCAAATCCATCAGGTATTGATTAATTTGTGCACCAATGCCGCCCATGCCATGGGTGAAAATGGTGGTGTTTTAACCATCAAATCCAGTAAAATCAAAGTGAATCAATTGATGTTGACCGCCCATCATAAGGTATATCCCGGCGAATATGTTGAATTGACCGTCAGCGATACAGGACACGGCATTGACCCGAAAATAATCAACAGGGTTTTTGATCCCTACTTTACGACAAAAGAAGTTGGAAAAGGTTCCGGCATGGGGCTTGCCATTGTTCACAGCATTGTTAAAGATCACGGCGGATTTATTTTTATTGACAGCAACCCGGGCAAAGGAACTGTTTTTCGAGTACTTTTTCCAATAACGGATGAATCGTCCCCGAATGAAATTTCCGATTCACAAACAGCTGTGTCCGGTAAGACAAAAATATATAATGAAACGATTCTTGTGGTTGATGATGAGGATCTATTGGCAACCGTCATGACAAGAATGCTGCAGGAGATCGGGTATGAGGTTGAAGCGCAGACCTGCCCTGAAAAAGCACTGGATCTGTTTCAATCCGATCCGTCCCGGTTTCATCTGGTCATTACGGATATGGCCATGCCAAAGATGCAGGGAGATAAGCTGGCCCAGAAAATCCTAGGTATTCGTCCGGACATTCCGATTATCCTGTGCAGTGGATTTGCCGGGGATATTGATCTGCACCGTTTCAATGAAATGGGAATCTGTAAATATCTGGAAAAACCTTTTGGCCAGCATGAGCTGTCCACTGCGGTAAGAGAGGTTTTGAACTGATCCTTAAGACTGCTGAATTTTTTGTCTGCCCGCGGGTCTGCTGTTACCAGTCAATGGGAAAATAATCCTTTAAAAATTTTCCGCACCAGTGTTTCCCGGTCAGGATACCATGGAAAAACGGGTCACAGATCCTTGCTGCCCCGTCCACAATATCCAGGGGCGGCTGGAAATCATGGCGGTCCTGTTTGAGTGCGGCCAGGATGGCCGGGTCTTCATCTGTTACCCAGCCCGTGTCCACGGCATTCATGAAAATTCCGTATCTGGCCAGATCACTGGCTGCCGTATGGGTGAGCATGTTCAAAGAGGCCTTGGCCATATTGGTATGGGGGTGACGGCTGCCTTTTTTAAACCGCAAAAACTTGCCTTCCATGGCCGAGACATTGACAATATGTTTTTGACCGGTGAAATCTTGTTTCATCAACTCCGTCAGCCGGTTACACAGGACAAAAGGGGCCACGGCATTGACCAGCTGGATTTCCAGCATTTCAGATGTCTGGATCTGCCCTAACCTGAGCCGCCAGGAATTGGTTTTCCGAAGGTCCACCTGCTGGAGATCGGCATCCAGTTTTTCTGCCGGAAAGACTTCGGGCACATCCAGGGAATGATCATAGGAATAGGGGATCTGGGACAGCTGGGCTGACATGCGCAATCCCACGCCGGGCGCGGTACCGTTCCAGGTTACAGGCAGGGCCTTTTCTTTGCCCAGATGTTGTGTCGGTTCGTATTCCAGCTGGGAAACACAGGTCTGATACTGTTTTAAGAGGGTCTGGGCATCCACTGGCAATTGTTGGGTCGGCTTAGTCTCATTTTCCATGAGATGGGCATAAAATCCAGGCGGCCGCCGGACGGTCTGGGCAGCATTATTGATCAGAATATCCAGGCGCTGGTAAGTTTCTTTGATGAAATCGCAAAAAAGCTCAACACTGGGGGTGTGGCGAAGATCCAGTCCGTAGATCCGGAGCCTGTGGCCCCAGTCGGAAAAATCAGGTTCCCTGGAAAACCGCAGGGCCGAGTCCTTGGGAAACCGGGTAGTGGCAATTACTGTTGCGCCGGCTTTCAGCATCATCAAGGTGGCTTGATAACCGATTTTGAGCCGGGACCCTGTGATCAATGCCACCTGCCCATTTAATGAAGCGGTCTGGAAGCGTTTCTGATAATTGAATCCGGCGCATTCCGGGCACAGGGTGTCATAGAAATGATGGAGCTGTGTGAACTCGGCCTTGCACACATAACAATTTCGCGGCGTTTCCAGTCGGTTTGTCTTGTCTTCAGTGTCAGTGAGCCTGCCGCAAATCTGCCGGGGGGCGGTAAAGACCTCTTCTTCCCTGGCTTTTCTGATCCCGGTGTCTGCCCTCAGCCGGCGTTCTTTTTCCACAATGGCCAGGCGTTTTTGCTGTTTTCTGTCCTTGTTGCGCTTTTTAATCTCCTTTTTGTCCGGCCGGGATATTTTCCCTGCTGCAGTGATCAAAGCGATCCGTTCGGATTCGGGTAATTGTACAAGCAGTTCGGATTGGTCTGCAATTTTTTCTAAGATGGGAATACATCTGCTCATGGCTTCCAGGATATCTTGCACATCATTGGTTTTTGTATCTGTATCGCTTTTATCCGTGCTGATAGTGCTCACTGTTTCTGTGTCCTTATTGGGTCGGCAAATTTGATTGCTGTGTTTTATAAACAGCAGTTTTATATTTTAAAAGGATGAAATTATTATATAATTTTAATGATTTTGTCAATTAAACTTATGGTTGGCTATGGGGGGAGGATGAACTAAGGATTTTGGTATTGCTGGATTCAATGAGGCTTTTATGCGACGTTATCCACACGAACCCTGCGGTCAGAACAAAAGTTATACGCATTTTTGAGTGATAAACATTTTCAGCAAATATTTGTTTTTCTCCTGTATCCGGGATTGCAGTTTTATTTAATTTTTTTTGCATGAAATTATAGCGGTTCAAACTTTTTGGCAACCGATCTGATTATGGATATGATAATACTTGAGTTCCGCACAAAGACTTTAGCCAGATTACCAGATAATATTTTATCATGGCTTGATTGAATTGAGTAGATATCACATAATATTTCTTCATTTTTTTTAAGAAAATACAGACATCTAATAAATTTGTATCCTAATTTTAAAAAGTATCGGGCTATTATTTTAAAGAAGACCTGAACTTTAAAAAATTCTCGAGTTTTTTAGATTTATATGTTTGAATAAGGGGTTGTCAGAACTTGAGTTGAATACATCAATTAATGAAACTACCATTGATCTATTTGGACAAAAAGGTTTAATATGTTTGATTTAAAATTACCTGATTTCGAAATAATTGCTTGGATAATTAATAATGAATTTGGCAAGAAGTTGGAAAATGAAATGTCAACAATAACAAAGGATCTTGGAATCGATGATTATTCTGAAAATCAGGACAAAATAGTTTATCATTGGATTGTGCCTTCTTGGTTAGAGACATTGGTTTTAGGTGGCAAATTAAAAGAATTTGTTGGAAATCCAAATCTGATCTTTTTAAAAATTAAAGCAAATAACGATTCAAGCATTGAAGATATAGCTTTTAAGGATGAAAGAGAATTTAAAAAATAATTTATACTTTCTTGATCCCTGACTTTAGCCAGAGTCCACGCCTGACTCGGTTCAAGTCTTTATATTATTGAGTTGAATATGGGATAATGGCCGAAGATGATACCCACGGCTTATATAATGTAATTGAAATTTCAAAGTTGAAAAACCGGCATACACTATATATGGGGTGCCTAAAATTTATCTGGACTGAGCACTACGGATGCAATTAAACATATCTGAAAGGTCTGATATAGGCCTATTTCATAGACATAACGCTCGCCCTGCTGCATCTATAAATCATACTAATTTTCTCTACAGAGCCGTCACCCGGTTTATTTTCGTTTTTGAAATCAATATGTCATTCTGAAAGTATTGTTTTTGGAGCTCAAAACGTTAACCTAAGATACAATTTATTGTGTTATTCATCTCTTTGTTTCATATTCCCAAACTATCAACTTGCTCAGCCACATCTATCAATTGGTATTTTAGACAACAAAAACCATTGACAATATCATGAAAAGTTTTTAAAATTGATTGTGACTGAGCGCTCACTCACTTATTATTATCAGGTGATGATTGCTCGTCAAAATATTCCATTAACAAAAAAAAGGAAAAAAAATGACAGATCTCTATATTGCCAAAGATGAAATGGCTGGGAAAAAAGTAGAAATCAGCGATATCAGCATCAGAGACGGCCTGCAGTCGTTGGAGACCGTTATTGATACATACACCAAGGTAAAATATCTGGAGGGTTTGATTCTGGCGGGATTCAAGCGGATGGAGGCTACCAACTACGGTCACCCCAAATTTGTACCCTTTTTCCCCGATGCCACGGAAGTATTAAAGCGCTTGCTGAACAGCGAAACCAAGGGGCCGGATGGCAGGATGATAGGTGAAATGATGAAACGCAACGGCGGGGATGTGGAACTGACAGCAGTTACCATTCATGAAAGCGGCGCTGAAAGGGCCTTTAAAGACTTCGATGCGGGGTATGGCCCGGACCGCATCCTACAGATGACCTCAACCTGCCCAGAGCATCAGCGGGCCAATTCGGGCAAGACCCATGACCAGTACTTTGCCATGACCGAACAGACTATCAAAGCCGCACACAGCAGGGGAATGGTGGTGAACGGCACAGTAAGCACCATCTGGGGCAGCCCATTTGAAAAATTCAACAAACAATACAGCATGGAAGATAAACTGAATATTGCCATCACCTTTGTCAAACGATATCTGGATTGCGGTGCCGACGACATAGAACTCGCCGACCATGACGGTTCGGTTACGGATTATCATAAATCCTATGAGTTTTTCAACCGAGTACTTGATCCCTTGGAGATGGGAACCGGCCCGGATGGTCGGGACTATTCCGATCCCAATCTTTACATCGCGCACTTTCACACCAAAAATATGGCCTCTGCTCTTAGGAATGCTGCCGCCGCTCTTAAAGCCGGTATTATCCGGTTTGAATCCTGCATGTCAGGCATAGGCGGACAACCGGCAAACACAGTGGACGGCGTTACGATTGAAGGGCGTGATGGTGATTACTACAGCGATCACTTTAACCATGGGCTGATTTCAACCGAGGATATGGTGACAATGTTTCATGAAATCGGGGTTAATACCGGCATCAATCAAGAAATGTTGATGGCTTTGGGAAATGGCTTCCGATCCGATGTGGTGGATATGTTTGCTGGCAAGCAGAAAAAATTTAACCGCCCATCTATGCCCTGCCGCTCTTTTATGCTAACAAACGGGAAGTTGCCCGAGAGCGTTACCAAATTATACGCCGGGTAAAATGGTCTTGATTTATTGGATTAAAATACTTCAAATGCTTTGAGCAATGAAAAGTGGGAGGAATGGATTGTTTGTGGATAAGGGAATTGGATGATGGGATTGGCAATTTCGGCTTTGATTTCCGGTCTGGTACTACTCGTCTGGAGTGCGGATCGGTTTGTGGAAGGCTCAGCCTCCACTGCAAGATATTTCGGTATGCCGCCGCTTCTTATCGGTATGGTAATAGTCGGATTCGGAACATCAGCGCCTGAAATGGTCGTTTCAGCTCTGGCTGCTTTTCAAGGCAGTCCAGGTATCGCCCTGGGAAACGCATATGGCTCGAATATAGCCAACATTGCACTGATTCTTGGGGTGACCGCTCTGATAAACCCAATAATGGTACATTCGACGGTATTGCGCAAAGAACTGCCCATACTGACAGTATTGACCGTTCTTTCCATCATTCTCATAGCTGACCTGAAGCTGGCGCGATTGGATGCAATTCTTCTTTTACTGGTATTCGGCTGTCTGATGGCATGGACAATTTATCAGGGATTAAAACAGAAAACCGACTCTCTGGCGAAAGAGGTGGAAACAGAGACAGCTGAAAAAGCGATGCCGATCAAACGTTCTGTTTTCTGGCTCGTGGCCGGTCTGGTGCTCCTGATTGTCAGTTCCCGTATCCTTGTGTGGGGTGCTGTTGAAATTGCCCAAATTTTCGATGTAAGCGATATGATCATCGGATTGACCATTGTGGCTGTCGGTACTTCGTTGCCAGAACTGGCCTCATCCATCATTGCCGTACGCAAGGGTGAGCATGATATCGCTCTGGGAAATGTTCTCGGCTCCAATCTGTTCAATACACTTGCCGTGGTAGGAATCGCCGGAACGATTCATCCCTTAGCTGTGGAACCTGAAACACTCTCCCGGGATATGGTTGTTATGGGAGCACTGACTGTTTCACTTTTCCTAATCGGGTATGGATTCGGTGGGCGACAGGGATGCATAAACCGTTTTGAAGGTATAGTTCTCCTGCTGGTGTATACAGGATATACAGCATGGTTGATCAGCGAAGTAATCATAGTTCAGACTGGGTAATGGTAACCTTTGCTTTTCAAATCGTTTCATTCCAATATATGGGAAATCGTCGCTGTTAAATAAACCAAGGCTCCATTACTATATATTGGAGTAACTGGATTTTTAAAATCCATATTAGATGATTCTGAGAAAATATTTATATATAGAACACTAAAAAGAGATGCCACTGATTAATATTGGCAGGAAATAAATTTGAATTTTAACTATAAAGGCTGCTTTCGCCGCCAAGAAACTTTCCGGTCAGACCACAGGTGCTCTCGACGTCAAATGAACCGTCTGGTTTGGCGCTCCCAGTTATTGAAGATAGCCTATGGGAGTGTTGATTATTTTCCTCTTCTATATTTTTAAATCTTTTAGAATCTTAACCCTGTTCCAGCAATCATTGCAAGGGGCTCTTTTACTATAAAAAAGCCATGCCCGGAGGCACGGCTGCATGGGGAAGGCAATATCCATTAGAGAACATAAAGTAAAT
Organism: Pseudomonadota bacterium; assembly: GCA_018821715.1. GTDB lineage: Bacteria > Desulfobacterota > Desulfobacteria > Desulfobacterales > Desulfobacteraceae > Desulfobacula. The sequence goes on from JAHJLN010000063.1 coordinate 14,214, forward strand.
TTTGTTTTAATGACATGATAACTTATTCAGCCTTTTACCCGCTTGATGGTCCCGTTGCTTATCATTCCATGAAATTGAGATAGCAAGGTCTTTTCCTCCTTGTCAATATGACCGTCATCTTGAGCACAATCCATGATTTTCTGATACTCGTCAGGTGTTACTTCAAGATCTTGGATAGCATGCTTGATAAGTTCTTTAAGAGTTGAAGCTGATTTACTTGGCTTTTCCATTAGTACTGTCTCCTTGATTAAATTTTAATCTTTTTTAGGGTATATTCCCCGCAGCTTGATACGTTCCATATAAAAATGAATAGGTTGGTTCATTCAATTTCATCCATTCTGCCGATTACCACAATACATTTCAAATCTCCACTCTTGAATAATCCTATTCTACATCTCACATGTTATCAACATTTTTCTTTGGTCTCATTAATTATGCCATCGCCGAACTAAAAGCGTTTTATCAATAGTCCCCCCGTAAAAAGGGACCACAATTTTAAAATCTGATACATCATTTAAAATCATTGCACCGGTCGGGGTTGCCAAAATTTTATCTGGACTGAGCGCTACTAATGCCAGTAAACACACCTGAAAGGCCTGATATAGGCACATTTCATAGGCATAGTGCGCACCCACGATTGTCTAAATTTGTCTCCGAAAATTTAACTACTCACGGGGGGTTTCACTATGTCTCAAGGCTACTACATTCTTTCATGACCTGAGAGGTCTTTTCAAACACATCTGAAAACGTCAAAACCCCAATGATCTCATCCTTCTCAAAAACGAAAAGCGCATCATGCCGGTTCATGACAAACAGATGAAAGCATTTAACCAGAGTGTCATCCGCACTGATCGATTGTCCTTTGGCTGGCTCCCTGATGAACTCTTTTATTTGGATGTCTTTGGCTTTGTAACAAAGATCCTTGAATGGATTTTCCCATAAATTGTAGTCTTTTTCCATGCTCTTCCAAATATAATCAAATCCAAAGCGGGTAAGGGTTTCCTCGGAATCAACTCTGATATAATTCGTTTCCAGTCCTCGAAATAGATCAATGGGTGAGAGTTTACCAATGACCTTTCCCTTCTCGTTTTCGACCAGCAGAATTCTTTGCTCGGATTCTTTGGACAGATATTTCTGCTGGGCGATCTCCAAAGCCGATAGCGCTTCGAAATAACCAGCGCGATTGGATATCTTCGGAAATCTGTCTGTCGAAACCATGAGGTCACATACTTTCATTTTTTCCATGTTACTATCTCTCTTTGTGAATTAAATCATCTTTTGAGCAGTTGGTATCCCCTGGAAAATAGTTGCGGATCGGTTTCAAATCCTTGTTGAGTTCGTAAGGCAACAGAAGGACTATTTGGCAACCGGCTCATCAAGCCAATATCCCGGAAGATTGTAATGTCGATGCAATTCAGTCTCATATTCCCAGGTCAGTAAAGCCTCTTCCGTGTATTCCGGCGACTGTTTGATGCTCTCAAAAGAAGGCCCAGTTCCATCTTTATTTGGAATATTAATCACCTCCTTCCCTCTAACGATCAATAGCGACCGCTAATTTGTCATCGCCTGAATTCACCTTGTCGGCTGACCTTATCTGCCTCAATATTCAATAATTCAAATTGTATTCGCAAAAATTTCTAAGAAAAATTTTACATCAAAAAGGCTGATATTGCAAAAAATTTAAATAATTTGATCCAGTTTCCTCGTGATCACTGATGGTATCATGTGTGGCGAGTCATTTTCAAGCATTTGGCGACTATTTCTTTTCACCAGTCCGGGCTTTTAAAAAAAAGACACATCACAACATCTGGTATTTTAAATTTTATTGTGTCTCAGCCATGAATTCCACTATACGGGAAAATTCAAAATCAAAAAAAATAAAAGCCCCATTACTTTTTAATTGGAGATAAAAAGAAGGGGATACCCTTACTGCTATGGTGCAGACTATGTCTGTAATTCCGGTGTTTGAATCATGTCGATTTTTTCAAACCTAAAAGTTATGACAACTTTCTTTTTGTCATAATGATGGGAACATACTCTTGGGACAGCATGGTTCCTACCATAGGGATTTAAAGGAAAGAAATAACTTAAAAAAAATTGAAGATTTCTTTTGTTTCAAGTCTGATTAGGCCAGCAACAATATGTGACGGTCTTGAAAGGGGTTAAAAATATTTAAAAATCAGTTGCAACAGCTTTTGAATGAAGGATGGGATTCTTTAAAAAAACCGGTTTAAATCCCCACTGATGGGTGTTATGATGATCTGAAATCTGAACTGGTCCCCGAAAGAAACGATTCCAAATGGGTGCCGGGATCATGGAAAAGGAAGCAAAAATGAATGTCTGCTATGACACAAATGTTCTGGAAGAATTGCTCCGGCTGTTAAAGCTGGAAAAAATAGAAGAAAATATTTTCAGGGGACAAAGCCAGGATCTGGGGTTTGGCAATGTTTTTGGGGGTCAGGTCCTGGGTCAGGCCCTGTCTGCCGCCTCCCGGACCGTGCCCCCAAAGTTCCATGCTCACAGTCTTCACGGGTATTTTATGCGGGCTGGAAATGCTGTAAAACCCATTGTCTATACTGTGGACTGCATCCGTGACGGGAAAAGTTTTATTACCCGCAGGGTGGTGGCGGTTCAAAAGGGTCAGGCCATTCTCTCCATGGCCGCCTCTTTTCATACAGGAGAGCCGGGATATGAGCACCAGGACCCCATGCCGGAAATTGAAGGGCCTGACAACATAGAATCCGAGGTTGAGATGGCCGGACGTCTGTCTGATCAGATTCCGCCGGTGATTCTTGAAAAGCTGCTGTGTAAAAAACCCATTGAAATCCGGGTGGTCAACCCGGTCAATCCCTTTGCCCCCAAGGCCATGCCACCGGAAAAATATGTCTGGTTCAGGGCCATTGACAAAATTCCGGATGATGCGGCTGTCCACCGGTATATGCTGGCCTATGCCTCGGATTTTCACCTGGTTTCCACAGCACTTTATCCCCACGGTAAAACCTTCTGGTCCCCGGACATGCAGGTGGCAAGCCTGGATCATTCTTTGTGGTTCCACAGGGAGTTCAGCATGGATGACTGGCTTCTTTATGTCATGAAAAGCCCTAATGCCGCTGCGGGAAGGGGACTGAGCATCGGTTCCATCTATACCCGGGACGGGGTTTTGGTGGCCAGCGTGGCCCAGGAAGGATTGATACGGCCCTTGAAAAAATAAAATTTTTAAAGCGCAAAAACTATCATATTGTTTTTTAGTCGGTTATGATAAATTATACAATTTTTGGCTGTTGGAACCAAAAGGGTAAAGGAAAGATTATGGCAACGCCTGTCACTTCCGGTGAGTTAAGAGAATTTATTGAAAAATATACAGCAGATTATCCCAGGACCACTGGCTTGAAAAATTACTGGCGGGCCCCTCTTTTAGTTACGGCAACGGCAGACAAGCGCTTTGATATTTTGCCTGAAATTGCAGCAGATGACCATGCCCTGCCAAAAGAGCTTCTGGCCACGGGGAAAACGGTGATCGTCTTTTTTGTTCCGTTTATCAAGGAACTTGCCAAAGAAAATCACAAAGGTGACATCCCTTGCCGGAACTGGGGTCTGGCCTATGAAGCCACGAATACATTGATCAACACCCTGTGTGAACAGATCAAACTGTTTTTTGAACATGCGGGATATTGTTCCGCCCTGGTGCCTGCAACCCATAATTTTGATCATAAAAAACTGATGGCCCGATGGTCCCATAAACATCTGGGATATATTGCAGGCCTGGGGCGTTTTGGTGTCAATGCCCAGTTCATCACGCCAAAAGGCTGTGCCGGACGTCTGGGAAGCCTGGTCACGGAAGCTGATCTTGGTGACAGCCCCCTGGTGGGCGAAACGGAACTCTGTCTTTATAAAAATGGCCATAACTGTCTGGCCTGCGTGAAACGCTGTCCCGTTGGAGCCGTATCAGCCGAAACCGGAATAGATCGAAAAAAATGCTGGGCCAGGCTGAAATCCAATCTCCATGAAACCAAAGAACTGGCAGGGTTAGAAAAAAATTCCCATGTCTGCGGAAAATGTCAGGTTCTGGTTCCCTGCAGCCTGAACATTCCAAAGGGGTAAAACAATCGGTTTTGTTGGCGCGGGTGTCGGCAAATTGGCTGTTTTCAAGATGACCCAATTGTAGGGAGCAAGTTCAAGATAATGCATAAAAAAGAATCCGACCATTTAAATTTGTTGTTCAGTATCAGTGAACTGGCGGACCTTGTAACCGGAAGTTCGGATCTTGAGAGTTTTCTTCAGCTTTCGGTTGATCTGGTGGCCCGGCATTTTAATGCCCCGGTCTGTTCTATCTATCTGTACAATGAAAAATTAAAAAAACTGACCCTTAAAGCCACAAAAGGCTTGAAGCCTGAGGCCATCAATACCATCCACATGAAACCCGGTGAGGGCCTTGTCGGCAAGTCTTTTGAAACCCTTACCATTGTCCGGGAAGGCAATGCCGTCAACACCCCTGGATTTTTATATTTCAAAGAAGCAGGAGAAGAATCCTTTCATTCCTTTCTTTGCGTCCCTATAAAACGGGGGGTTGAAAGGATTGGCGTTCTGGTTGTCCAGCACCGGGAGATGGATTATTTTGACGTGTCTGATGAAAGGGCGATCAGGGCGGTTGTGACTCAGCTTGCAGGGTCAATAGAAAATGCCCGGCTTTTAATTGAGCTCTCCCAGACCAGAGAAGATACAGAGGTGTCAGAACCCCTTTCCTTTGTGAAAGGGAGCGCCGTCATTGGCGGCTATGCAATGGGAAAAACCGTCATCCTGGATGGCAAGCGAAGGTCCATCCTTTATGACCCCATGCAGTTTGAAGACACCTTTACAAAACAAGATTTTGTAAAGGCCATAGAAAAAACCATCCGGGAACTCAAAGATCTGCAGAAAGGGTTTGCCCAAAGGCTGCCTGAAAGTGCATCCTTGATATTTACAGCCCATTTTATGATATTAAAGGACAAGAATTTTATCGGGAAAATGGAGGGGATGATGGATGAGGGCAACTTCCCCTGCGAAGCAATTCGGAAAGTTGCTGCCAAATACATTGCCATCTTTTCTTCCAGCCCCCATGCATATATGAGGGAAAAAGCCCAGGATGTGGAGGATCTTTGTGTCAGGATTCTGAATAACTTTGAAGCCGGGGATGAAGATAAACACTATGAAAAAGGCAGTATTGCCATTGCAAGACAGGTTTATCCCTCCGACATCCTCAAATTTGTTTCAGCAGGAATTCAAGGCGTCATCCTTGCCAGCGGCGGTGTCACGTCACATGTGACCATTCTGGCCCGATCCCTTCAACTGCCGTTGATTATTGCCGAAGAACCGGAACTTTTAGCGTTGCCCGAAAATACAACCGTTCTCATGGATGGAGAGCTGGGCAATGTCTATATTAATCCGGAAAAAGACACTGTCACGCTTTTTGAAACAAGGGCCAGGGTTGAACAACAGGCTCAAACAATTTCAATGGAAAAAATCACTCTGACCCTGGATAATGAACGGGTGGTTTTACTGGCAAACATCAACCTGCTCAGTGAAGTACCCCTTGCCAGACAATTGAAGGCAGAGGGCATTGGGTTGTATCGCACGGAATTTCCTTTTTTGATCCGGGCCACCTTTCCGTCGGAAGCCGAACAATATGTTATCTATCAAAAACTGTTTGATGCGATGAAAGAAAGCCCCATCACCCTCAGGACCCTGGATGCCGGTGGTGAAAAGGCCCTTGCCTACAGCGATTCTCCCGTGGAAGCAAATCCTGAGCTGGGATTGCGATCCATCCGATTTTCCCTGAAACACAAGGATATTTTTGAATCTCAGCTTCGGGCCATGTTACGGGCAGCAGCAGGAAAAAAGAGGGTCGGGATCATGTTCCCCTTGATTTCATCCATTGATGAATTTTTAGAAGCAAAACTAACGGTCCGCAACTGCATGGATGCCCTTATGGAAGAGCAACTTGAGTATAACCGGAATGTTGCCATAGGCCTGATGATTGAACTGCCGTCCGTGCTGGAAACCCTGGATGAATTTGCAAAAGAAGCGGATTTTTTTTCCATCGGCACCAATGATTTTATTCAGTATATGCTGGCGGCCGACCGTGCCAACAAGATGATGGCAGACCATTATATCCCGTATCATCCGGCGGTGAATCGCGGGATCGGCAAAATTGCCGCTGCAGCACAGTATCATGGCATTGATGTGTCGGTGTGCGGTGAAATGGCCCATGAAAAAGAGTATATCCCTTTTTTGCTGGGGGTTGGAATCCGCACCCTGAGCGTTGACCCACAGTTTTTGCCAATGGTTCAGCAGACGGTTATGAATATGAAGATGAGCGATGCAAAGGAATATGCAAAAAAAATGCTGTTACAAACCAGTGTAAAAAGTGCAAAAGCTGTTCTTGAATCATGGAAACCAATTTAATTACATATTCACAGTATCGGGTAATTAGATGATGGGTATGGTTAAGGACAGTCAAAAATATATTATTGTTGCAGCCCTTCTGGCCCTTTTTCTGGGTGCCATGGATGCCCTTGTCATGTCTGCGGCAATGCCGACCATTATCACTGAGCTTGGCGGCCTTGATCTTTATGCATGGGTCTATTCGGCATATTTCCTTGCCAGGGCGGTTTCCCTGCCGGTATTTGGAAAATTATCCGACCTCCTGGATACAAAAAAACTGTTTTTATTTTCCATAGGACTTTTTATCTTGAGCAGCATGGCCGCAGGTGCATCCCCATCCATGCCGTTTCTTATTGCAGCCCGGGTTTTCCAGGGAATCGGTGCAGGGGGCGTCTTTGCACTTGTCTATGTGGTGCTTTCAGAAGTTTCCCTGCCTGGGCAGCGGGCAAAAACTTTATCGTTTGCAAGTTCGATCTGGGGAATTTCAAGTGTCATAGGACCAACTCTGGGCGGAGTCATTGTCACCTATTTTTCCTGGAGATGGATTTTTTATATCAATGTGCCCCTGGGAATTCTCTCCTATATCGGGATCAGCCTTTATTTAAAGGACTTCAGGGAAAAAAGAAAAACGATTTATCTTGATATCAAAGGGGTGTTGCTTTTGTCGGGATTTATCCTGTCCCTGTTGACCATTTTCATTACCGTCGGCAGGGAGTTTGAATGGAATTCTCTGCCCATCATGACCCTGTTTTTTGTTACCCTTGCGTTTGCAGCAGGGTTTTATCTGGCGGAAAAACAGGCAGCAGATCCGATTCTTGATTTGAGGTTTTTCAAGTATAAGGGATTTGCATATGGAAATCTGGCGACTTTTTTTTGCAGTTTGTCCATTTTTTCCCTGTTCGCATATGCGCCGCTGTTCCTTCAGGGGGCATTGGAACAGACCCCGATGCAGGTGGGCTGGGCCATGCTTTCCTTAAGTCTTGGCTGGTCGATGGGGTCTCTTGTTCTGGGCAGGATCATGGGCAGGATCGGTGCAAAAACAGCGTCTCTTGTGGGGGGGGTGCTGATGGTGACGGGCAGTGCCCTGACCCTTGGATTTAGCCTGACAACAACTATGGTTCACAGTTTTATTGTCTTCCAGATGGTGGGACTTGGCATGGGATTTATTACCCTTTCTACACTGATTCTGGTTCAGGAAAGCCTGACAAAAAAAGATCTGGGTGTGGCAACCTCTTTCCATCAGTTTTCTCGAACACTTGGCGGAACCATTGGGGTTGGCATCTGCGGAGGCCTGGCAACCTCAGGCCTCTTAAACCGCCTGGAAGAAGCATCCAGGATTCTGGACCCGCAACTTCTGGTTCAGCTTCGTGAGAGCGTGGAGATTCTTTTTAAACCTGAATTTACAGCCATGATGACCCAGGAAGCAAGGCAAATTCTTCAGGAAGCCGTTCTAAAAGGGGTCTCCTCCATTTTTTGGGTCGTTTGCATCTCCGCCATATTGGGTTTTTTATGCTGCTTACTGCTTCCGGGAGGCCGTGGACAGGAAAAATAAAAAACAACGGAAAATCAGATTTATCCGGCAGGGTTTTACTTTTTTTAAGAACCATATGTTCCCATTGCAGATAAATTCGGAAATCAGATGTCCTTTATCCGTATATGGTATGAATAATCAGTTATCATCAGTGCTCCTGGTCACGGGCATTTTTTTTGGGAAGACGGTTTCAAAATCAGGCTCACAGGTTCCTTCAAAAGAGACATGCCGTGCGGTTTTCAATATAATATATGGGGACCAGGCTGTTGGCATGGGCTTTGCTGTATGGTTTTCAAGGAAAAGGTTTTGGCCCCGTTATCGGTCACAGGAGTATACCCCATGCGCCCCTAACCCTGTCCAAAAAAAATAATTACCCATTGGTGTATGGAGGCAGTTATGAATTGGAAATTCTGGAATAAACAAGATCAAGGAAAAGAAAAGGGTGTCAAACTTCCCAAACCCAAAGACTTGACGTCCGGAGTTGGCAAGCATCTTGTAACTAAACTGGGCTACTCGTCGGACTGGGTCTGGAGTTTGAAGTCGGTTGCCAAAGAAAAAAAGGATCAAAAAGGGATATTTGATTTTCGTGCTTACGATCCTGCTACAGCAAAGATGAAAAATGTAACAGTTTTGAATTACACATCTTTGGATGCGAATCAAGAGCTGATCCTTTTTGAAGGCTGGTATGATAAGAATTCCTGGGAACTGGATGTCCAAGACAACCATCGGGTCTCCCACGACCAGGCCGCGAGCTGAACAGTTCCTGCCGGGCCTGATCAGGGAAGCAGATTTTTTTTATTTCAGCTCTGTCGGGATACGGCAAATGGGTATGGGGTCCATTTTATGTTTGTTGGCAGCATGGAAATCGTTATAGATGGAAAGCACTTTTTTCTGTCTTTTACTCAAGGGATTTTTTGGGCCTGATTCCAGGTACTGCATGGCCCATTCCAGCTCTGCATAGGTGGCACCGATCTGGCTTTCATCCGTCCGGTTGTCTTCCCACAGGCCGTCTGTCGGGGCAGCCGTTAAAATTTCTTCAATAATTCCCAGGTTTTTGCCAAGGGCATAAACCTGGGTTTTCATCAGGTCTGCAATGGGGGAAAGATCCACACCGCCATCCCCGTACTTTGTATAAAACCCGACGCCAAAGTCTTCCACTTTATTGCCGGTTCCGGCAACCAGCATTTTGTGGCTGGAAGCAAAGGCATACAACGTGAGCATGCGAAGTCTCGACCGGGTGTTGGCCATGGTTAAACCATCTTGTATCTGTTGTGGAAAACTTTTTTTAATTTGATCAAAAACAGGTGAAAGTTCCACGTCAATGCCACTGGCATTCTCAAAATTTTTTTCAAGCCATGCTATATGGGCCGAAGATCTGGATACCTGGTCTTTTGCCTGGTAAATTGGCATGTTAACTGCCAGAACCAGTTTGCCGGTCCTGGCACACAAGGTGGATGTGACTGCTGAATCGATTCCTCCTGAAACCCCAATGACAAATCCTTGCAAGCCTGTTTTTACAAGATAGGCATCCAGCCATTTTACAATATGATCGATTATTTTATGGTCATTCATGAATGCATTCCCAGTTGTTTTGTTTTTGCCTGCAACACCGCTTATGATCTTTTCTGATTTTAAGTGCTCAAACTTTTATTGTCAATTCTTCCATGCTGCCGGGTATATTCATATAGAATAATTGAGGCTGCCACACTTACATTCAGGCTTTGTGAGTTTCCGAACTGGGGAATGGTCAATGGGGTGATCCGGGGAAACAGGTCCGGTTCAAAACTGATTCCGAATTCTTCATGGCCAAAGACAAAGGCGCTTTTCAAGGGCAGCACGGTTTGAGTAACCGCATCCCCTTTGCCGGGTTCCAGGATAAACAGGGTATAGCCGTTGTTTATAAGGTGGATATAACAAGAAAAAAAACTAGAGTGAAATACGGCTGGAACCCATTTAAAGGCACCCATTCCGGGCGCCGGGTCAAAAAAATCAATGCCGACCAGGTGGATTTCACGGGCCCCAAAAGCTTCGGCGCTTCTAAAAATTTTTCCGATATTATAGGAAGGCTTTAAATGATCCAGTACAATGATGCAGTCATGAATTCCGGGTTGGGCCAGATGATTTTTGTTTTTTTGCCTTCTGAACCGTTGTCTGGCCCTGTCTCTTTCGGCCTTCATCATCAGCCTGACTTTATGAGGTCCCATATACCTGTTGTGCCCCTTATTCCTTCAATTATTGTCTGGTATCTGATATACACTGAAGGATGACAAATTACAACAAAGGGTAAGATGGTAGACCCTAAAATTCTGAGTGGCTAATGCAGGATGATTTCATGCTATTGGAAATACTATTTGCTGCATTGCAACGTATCAAATAATTCTTGTGGCTATCATCGCCCATCCGAGCAGCTCTCGCTCTCGGTCATGTATCTTTTTTATCCAAAGCCCTCCCCTGCGACCTTTTTTAATTCATAGAGGCTAAGGCCTTTGAAGGGGTTTTTATGGAAGCAGATCGAGCATCAACAGCATCACACAGCGTTTTTATGTCACAACCGGTTTGTTTCGTCTCTACCCCGAAACTTTTTAAATAAAAGCTATTTTATGAATATTTTTTTTTTGATATTTTTTTTGATAAAATAATGTCATTGTATCAACATTACCAGCTCATCATCCATTGAGAGTTGTAAGTATGCATTATCACTTAATCTTTTTAATATGTTATGCGATTGCGGCCACGCATTAAACTAAATTTTTTTTATTCCTAACAAACGCCAAATGAATCATATTCATTAAATATTAAGGGATTCCCTTATTTACACGCCCTTTTCTCTTTGCTATTAACACCCGAATGTTCGTAGGCGGGTAGCTCAGTGGGAGAGTGTCGGCAAGACACGCCGAGGGTCATAGGTTCGATTCCTATCCTGCCTACCATTTAAACCATAATTCATAATTAATATTTTTAAAATGGCATCCGATAATCATAATGTTTTTTTATATGCTAGTTTTCTGTTGAAACGTGAGGCGAGTGATGTGTCTCCTACACACGCTTTTCTTCTTTCAAAATCAGCAGTACTTGAAAAATATTATAATTTTTTACCAGAAGAGAACCCGTTTTATAAGCTCCTGCATTGTTTATTTTACTGCGTTAAGGGCGTTGAGTTTGACGTTACTAAAAAACACAATGAAATTGGTAGATATTTAACACCGTTCTCGATTGGACTTATTATTGCATCGATAAAAAACTATAATGAAAAAATGTGTTCTGAAAAAGAACTGTTTTATAAACTGATTCAATCCTTGAAATGCGATACCACATTTTTAAACGAACTGGAAAACGCTGATCATCAATTTAATGAAATTTCAAAGCCGATTTTGATTGCAATAAATCAATTAAAACTGCTGCAATTAGAAATTGAATCTTTGCAAAAAAAGAAATCATCTATTCAAAAAGAAATCGATATCATTGATTCTTGTTTGAAAAAACAAATCCATTTGATTGAAAAAAATATACCAGAGGAATTTAAATACAAATGGCATGACATAAAACAAGTCCAGAAAAATTTCAATAAATATCGAAAAAACAATGACGTAATCAACAAAAACAATACATACCTTTATCTTGTTGAAGCAGATAAAGTGAAAAAATGGGATATAAAAAAAATAAAAAATGGACTGTTTTGCGAAATACTTGTTGCCATCCCCTTTAAAATGAAACAAGCGTATGAAAAATACCAAAAAAAACTCAACCTGCTAAAACAAGAACTTTTACTTATTCCAACTGCCATAGAAGAAATACGCAAAACTATCGGGCGATTGATTGAAGAAGAATGGGATAAAAATGGAATAAAAAAAGTTTTCATAACTTCCAAAGTCCCTTTTAAAAATATAGGAAGATATCTTGAAAAATATCTTGAAAAGCATTTAGAAAATATTAATCCTGAGAAAGAAAAAATCTTATCTGTCAAAATAGAGGAATTCGCATCCATTATAACAAAAGCTGCTGTAGAACAACAAGACAGCCTTGTTTTCCCAAGTTATTTTTTATATAATATTTTTTTAACTTTTCTTATTAAAAAAGCAAAATCTCAACAACAATTATTGGATTACTTTTACGGGATA
>JAHJLN010000064.1 GCA_018821715.1 Pseudomonadota bacterium
AGTTTATGAAGCTTATTATGGTGCCGGTGATCCTCTATTTTTTGAAAAAATATTTATTATAATATCAAATGGTTTGCAAGTATTTTGCAAGCTGTGAGGACTAGGCAGCTTCAGGGTAAGGGGGATGCAGCGGCGTAAATGGATGACAATTTCAGGACAGAAATGGGCGGCCATTTTCGCTTCACAAGCAGTCAGGACGACTGCTTGTGATTTAGCGGAATCCCCCTTACCCTGCAGTTGCCGGGTTGGGGTGATAAAAATTAAATGCCACATAGCCAATCAAAAAAGATCTACATGCGATCACCCTGACCAATTTAAAGTTCAGTAAACCTGTAAGATTAGTTATAATTACCATTTGACCTGGTCAGTGAGTTTAATGTATTTTAAACATGTGAGCATTTGCTGTGTAGTATAAAAAATTGGGAGACTGCAACATTCAGTTTGGAGATTAAACATGTATGCCCCCCTGCATTACCAGGTTTCAGAATATGATTGTGTTCCAACAGCGTTTATCAATGCCGTTACCTATCTTTTTGAAAGGGCTGAAATTCCGCCGATGGTTATCAGTCATATTTATTTATACAGCCTGGATACGGTTGGAAGGAATGCAATGTTCGGTATTGGAGGGACCAGCAAATATGCAGTTCGAATGCTTGGAAACTGGCTGAGTTCCTATAAAATGAAAAAATTTTCAGTATACACTGAATTTCTAGAAAAATATGAGGTCAGCCTGAAAGATGGGAGTCGTATTCATACCTGTCTGCAAGATGGGGGTATTGCCTTATTCAATATGCTCCTGAAACCTAAAGAGGAACATTATATCATGGCCCTTGGCATGGATGATGAAACGGTATATTTTTTTGATTCCTACCGCCGCATGTCCATCCGGGGAATGAAGGACAAGGCATCAATTCTGCCATGTGAGGATGGTCGTTCCCCGAATCTGAAAATCAAACGGGACTGGCTTTCACAGGAAACAAGCCAGCGGTTCTGTCTTGGCCCTGTGCATCTTCGAGAGTGCCTGTTGATCTGGAGAACTTCTTAAACCGTCAGTTTCTCCTATCTTCCCGGATCTGCTCAAGCCAGATCAAATCCTGGCAAATCATGTGTCAAGATATTTTAAAACAGGATCATCGCATTTAAGGATGGTACAGGTTTCAGATTGCTGATCAAACACAATAACAGCCTTTTTGGATTTAAGTAACGCCTTTACCTGTAAAATCTTTGTTTCAAGGGAGACTTCAACCTCGCCATAGTCCGTACCATCCCGGGTTACAAATTCTTCAACAACACCCTGCAGTGCTTCCGGGCTTAATTCATTATAAGCAATTTTAACGCCTGTCATTTTTTAATCCATTTGTTAATGCCAGAATTTTTTCGTTGGCTCGAAGTTTTTTTATCCAATATTCAATTTTATAGGCATCACTTTTCGTCAGATCTTTTTTAACAGCCACTAATTTTACCGGAAGCCTTGATCTTGTATATTTTGATGCACTGCCCTGATTATGCTTTAACAGGCGGTTTTCAATATCTTTAGTCACACCGCAATACAAAGAACTATCGGAACATTTTAATAAATAAACCTGCCATTGTTTCACTGTAGTTTCATGGCCTCCAATTCAACCAGTGTTTTATAATCCGTGATATCGCATTGGATTGGCGTGATAGAAATATAATTTTTTGATAAAGCATTTACATCCGTATCAGCTTTAGAATCCTGTGGCGCTATCCTGCCATACCAATAGTAGTTTCTATTTTTAGGGTCTGTTCTCTTTTCAAATTCTTTGGAAAGATTCGTAGAGGATTGCCGGGTGATTTTTATGCCACAAACCTTATCGATTGAAATATCCGGTGCATTAATATTTAAAAATGTGCCCAAAGGAAGTTTGTTATCATATACCTTGTTTGCCAATCGGCCGATAAATCGGGCCATACCATGAAAATCTATTGTCTTTCCCTGTTTTATGGAGACAGCCATGCTCAATATTCCATTTAACGTTGCCTCTCTGGCCGCGCCGACCGTGCCCGAATAATTAATATTAATTCCGGTATTACACCCCGGATTAATCCCTGAAATAACTAGATCAGGCAATCTTTTTAGAAGCTCAAACAAACTGAGCTTGACACAGTCAGCCGGCGTTCCGGTTATCGCATAACCTTCACATCCGTTATTTAACTTTACAGGGTACATCCTCAAGGGTTCATTAAGGGTAATACTATGCCCGACAGCGCTTCGTTCCCTGTCGGGTGCCACCAGTACAACATCATGATCAACACAAAGTATTTCATACAAGGCTTGAATTCCCGGCGCACTATATCCATCATCATTGGTAAGAAGAATTTTCATTTTTCCCTTTTTGCTATTAGGTTTTTATGTTTTCATTCTGTAATTATTGCTATCTAAGGGGGATTGTCAAACAATTTGGTTCAGTGGCAAGGATTTCTTGACTTAAGATTCTAAAAATGTTTTTCTATTTCATACTGACACTACTTATAAAATTCAACTGCTTCAAGGAGAATTGCCGTGGGTCACCATGAAAAAAAAGCGAGATTGTTTTTCTTCTTCATCATCATCGCTTTGTTCGGATCTTTGATACTCTCCCCTTTTGTAGCGGCTCAATCGGTTGATGAGTTGATTTTGATGACAGAACCAGGGCCGCCCTATAATTTTCTGGCCGACGGAAAGATTCAAGGGATCTCTGTGGATACTCTGGCTTTAATGCTTCAAAAAGCAGGGTCTAAACTGACAAGGAACGATATCAAAATAATGCCCTGGGCCAGGGCATACCACGACACATTATACACCCCCAATACCTGTCTATTTTCCACAACACGTACCGAGGAAAGAGAATCACTTTTTAAATGGGTTGGGCCTTTTGGCAATTTCAAAATTGTGCTGATTGCCAAAAAATCAAGGGGGATTAAAATTAATACTGTCAAAGAATTAAATGATTATAAAATCGGCGTTATCAATGAAGATGTTACAGCCCAAATGCTTGTCAGCATGGGAGTCAACAAAGAAGCTCTAAACAAGGTGGCAAGCAATCTTTATAATTTGAAAATGCTGGAAATCGGCAGGATAGATCTCTGGGGATATGGAGAAAATGTAGCCAAATGGGAGATGAAAACCTTTGGATTCAATCCGGATGATTATGAGACCGTATTTGTTCTGCTGACAAAAGAATTGTATTATGCCTTCCATAAAAGCACTTCAGATGAACTGATCCAAAAACTGCAGACAATTCTTGATCAGTTAAAAAAAGATGGCGAACACCAGAAAATTCTTGATAGATATTTAAAATAAAAAACCACGCGCAAAAAATCAAACAACGACTCATAAAGTTGATAAAGGATAGCGCATTTTCAGTTTATAATTAAGGATTGGGGCAGAAGAAATGTTTTTTCTGCCCCAACTGTATTTTATTTACTTTGGCA
>JAHJLN010000065.1 GCA_018821715.1 Pseudomonadota bacterium
CTTTATGCTGGCTGTCCTGCCACAAAAGTCCGGCCTGGATTTGCAAGTCCAACTTCAATGATGTTCTCCTAAAATCATGATGCACTTTTTTTTTGTTCAAATGACCGGATATATTCCCCCAGTTTTTGATCATTTTCCAGGATATGGCTTAATATCCATTCTCCCATTCGCGTCAGGAGTTCATCTGCTCCTTTCTCAGAATAATTGATGTTCTCTTCTCTAAACGCCTTGATTTCTTTTATAAATTCCTGGTGCTCTTTGCGATGCAGTGCCGTGTCCGGATAAGTGTACTTGTCCATGTATTCTTCTTCCAGTTTAAAGTGGTGATTCACGTACATGGCAAGAAATGCAATGGTATACCGGTACAGGTTTTTATCTTTGTTGTCTGATCTGGCTTCTTTTATCTTTTCAAACAAATCTATGAGCTGCTTGTGCTGAAAATCCTGCCAGACCACACCGGTTTCATATTTTACATCTAATTTCATAACCACTCCTTTGGGGATAAAAACAAATAAACGATTCAGGATAATGTATGATATTTTACCAGATCTGCTCTTTATGTTCCAGACTCTTTATAAATTATCTGACAGACAGTTAACAGCAGTTTTTGTGGGTCGATCAAAAAACACCCCGTATTGCGAACCGAATTTTGGGTGCATCCCCCGGAGAAACAGATAAAACACACCGCCAAAATGGGTGTCGTAATCATAGTGTTTTAATCGTAAGCCAAGATACCGGTGCAAGGCCACAAGATAAAGATGGTATTGCAGAAAATAGTGATGCTTTGACATGGCATCAAACATGGCTTCTTGGGAATATTGATCATAGGTGTCTCCCAAATAATTGGATTTATAATCAACAATATACCACTTGCCGTTATGATGTATTACAAGATCGATAAACCCTTTTAAAAATCCTTTAAAGGACTGGGCCGTCAATTGAGACAGCTTTTGAACATACCCAAAGGTTGCAAATTTAGGATTTGATTGTTCAAAGGCGTTTTTTACAGATGATATATGAAAAGAGTGAACATTAAATATAAATTCCATTTCATTAAATCGTTGGTCAGGCCCGATGTCTTTCAAACAGAACCCTGATGGTTTGTCCGCAAGCCTGGTTCCTATTACCTCTTTTACGGACGTTCCAGCCAGTTGAATCATGTCAGAATCAAGGAAGCCGAACTTATCAAAGGTCAGGTGTACTTTTTTTGAAATTTCTTCTGATCCTTTTGTGAAATCAAGCGTTTCAAAGATTGAATGAAAAAAATCACCTGAAGCCGCACCTTTGGGAAAATGAGCAAGGGTTATCAGGGCTCTGTTCTTTTCATCCGACATCTCCCTGTCCGTGACCGCCTCGGGGTGTGAGAGGTGTGTAATGGCTGAAAAACTTGACAGTTTCCAGACCGGCTTGATCTCCCGGCTGTTTTTTCTGGCAGATAAGCAAGGGACTGATGAATCAGTATTGTCTAAACAGCAAGGGGAAGATCCACGGGTGTGGAACTGCAAAAGAATGCTTTGAACCGCACTGGATCTTAATAGCTGTATATCATTGATCATGGACGCGTCTTCTTTGCAGCCGTCCGGGTGCAGCATGGAACCAAGGGCAGAGGTGTCTATGGTTTTAAATCCCCCCCAGATGATCCTGCACATGGCAGATGCCCGGGTCAAAGCCACATATAACAATCTTCTTTGTTCCGCCTTTTCTTCAATTTCAAACTGGTTTTGAGAATTTTCCAGGTCGTTTGACCCAAGATCAAGGGTCAGTCTGTGATTCTTTTGGGGATCATGAAAAACAATATTTTCCTGGGAATGCTGTCTTTGACCTTCCCAGAGATATGGCAGATAAACGATGGGATACTCAAGTCCTTTGCTTTTGTGAATGGTAACTATGGCCACAGCCTTTTTATCACTCTCAAGCCTGAGTTCATCTGCATTTTCATCCCGAAGATCCCCGGACAATTGCCGGACATACCATTTCATTAGATAATAGGGAGATAACTGCTGTTGGGTACTGACCTGTGAAATCAATTCAACCAAATGATAAAAATTGGTCAATCCTCTTTCATCAAGCCCAAAATTTGTCTTTAAAAAGGCTTCATCAGAATGGAACAGGGCCATGACCATACAGACAAACCCCTTTGTCTCCCAGATCTCTCTATATGCCCGGAACCGGTCCTGCCACTTGAAAAATTGAGTTTCATTTTGATCAAGCGCAGCAATCTTTTCTGATGAATATCCAAACACGGATGTGCATAAGGCTGCATTGACAAACCCCTTGTTATCCGGATGAATCACTGCCCATAAAATATCATGCAGATCAATGGCCTGCCTGGAGTCAAAAACAGTTCCGGATTTAGACAGATAAGACAAAATTTTCGCATCAGATAAGGCTTTTTGTACCTGTTTTGCCTGCAGGTTTGTCCTGACAAGCACGGCAATATCTTGGGGACCGATCTTTTGAGGGCTTAAAATAGTACTGTCTTTGTTTATCAATTGTTTCCCTGCATCAAGCAGGAGCCGGATATCCTTTGCCACGGCTTTGGGGATAATTCCGGCAGCGGTTTCTTTGCTGATGAACCCCTGCCGGTCAAGCTCTTGGTCATCTCTTTGGATAAAACAAAACTGTAACGGCGGAACACCCTCTTGTTTATCAACCAAACTGTTCCTTGCCGTTGACGGCGTTATAACCTTGGAAAATTCGATTGCTTCATAAAGAAATGGATTTAACCGGCTTGAAAAAATCTCATTTATTGCCTTAACCAAAAGTGGGGAGGATCGGTAATTTTTTTCCAGGGTAAAGCGTTGCTCACTTTCTTTTGATGCCTTTAAATAGGCAAAAATATCACCGCCCCTGAACGCATAAATCGCCTGTTTTGGATCGCCGATCATGAAAAAAGGGGTGCCTTGTGAAGAAAATATTTTTGAAAAAATATCATACTGTCTAGGATCTGTATCCTGAAACTCGTCTATCAGGCAGGCGGCATAAGTTTGTCTGACCGCTTTTTTAAGATGATGGGCATCTTCTTTCTCAAGCGCCTGTGCAAGGTCATTGACAAGGTCATCAAAAAAGCTGATGCCGTTTGTTTTCTTTATTGCATCAAGCCTGGTATTGAAAAAAGCTAAAAATTTAAGTTTAAGGTGTATTACATTATTTTCAAACCCTTCATAAAATAAGCTCAGTTGATCGCACAGATTAAAAAATTCATGCTCGGGCGGCACCCAGCCGGGTTTGGTTTTTAAGGCTATCCTGGTTTTAGCAAATTTATAAAGCGCATCTCCGTTTTCTGTCATTTTAAAAAGGGTATTTACCCCGTTTTTTTCAAGTTCAAGTCGTGATATTTCGAGCCAGGCTGGAACATTTTTTTTCGAATAGCTTCTTTTATCAATCCCGTTGTGATTGAGGACCAGCTCGCTGATCTCCCCTGCCCGGTTTAAAAGAATGTCTTTGATTTTTTTTATGGTCTGTCTGTAGGAATCAAAAAATTGCTCAAAAACGACGGGAAAAGGTTTGCAAACAATCCCTGGTATTGAAACAACCAGGCCGAAAGATGCGGTAAAGCTTTGGGGTGTGATCTGCCGCCGGGCTAAATACGATAAAAACAATGGATCAAGATTGTTGACATGACCCATGAAAAAATCAAAGCTCACCTGTCTTAAAAATAAGGATCTGTCAGGTACAAGCTCAATATCAAAAAGAGAACGGCTTTCAAAGGCATTTTCTTTTAATACTTTGAGACAAAATGAGTGAATGGTCATAATGGACGCCTGGTCAAAGCTGGTTACCCCAAGTTGCAGTCTCTGACAGATCAATGCCTTGTCTTTCTGTTGGTGCAAAAACCCAACCAGATCATCCATGCTCTCATCGGGTTTTTTTAAAAGACCTGCAAGGGTATTAAAAAGGCGGGTCCTGACTCTAAGCTTTAGTTCTGCTGCCGCGCTTTCTGTAAACGTAACGACCAGAATGGATTCCACAGGGTATCCTGCGGCAACCAGCCGGCAATACAGGGTGGTTATGGTATATGTTTTTCCGGTCCCTGCACTGGCTTCAATCAGGGTGGTTTTTTCAAGATCTATAGAAAATGGGTCCAGAGGCTTCATGATAGTATTTTCATGTTTTCCAGCAAGGGTTTATACACGGTTATGGCATTCTGGACAAATCCGGTTGACAGCAATGTATCAACACTATCAAAAAGATCATTCTTTCCAACACAAAGATCAATATACCGGTTTTCCTTTTCACCTGTTTGATAAAGTCCGCCATGCCAGCTTATTTTTGATCGGTTCATGGCTTCAAAAACCGATTCTTGACTCACATCATAATTATTCTTTGATATGGCCTGAACAAATTGCCAGGATGTTTCACAAAAAAAATAAAACGGCTGTTGGGTTCCTTTCCTGAAAATTTGCATCAACTCCTGGAAATACTTGTGTGCATCCGATGCCAGAAACGGAAACAAACAGGTTAACAAGGGCTGCTTTCCTTTTGGGTCCCGTCCGATAAGGCGGGTCGTCTTTGGATAATCTAAAGGACCACACACATTAAAATACAGATGCCTGATCCAGCCTGAAAGCAGTCTTGCCGGTGTGAGCTTTCCAAAGCTGACCACATATGCGCCATCTTCTTTGATGTCGGAAAAATTGGCTGAAACCGTCAAGCCATCAATCATTGCCCGGGTAGCAACAGCAGGCAATTGTTTTTTTAATGCAATGGTTCTTTTGGCATCGATCACCGGCCCTGCCGCAGTTTCCATTTTTTCATATTCAAATCTGCCTTTCCTGCCATATGGCAGACTGCCCATAGCCCTGAAAACCGGATAAAAATCGGTTTCCTTAGGAAATGCTGCTTTTTTTTCAACCAAAAAACTTCCCAGGGTATATTGATCCAGTCCAAACAGGGAAAAAACTTCTCTGTCAATGGCTTGTTCTTTTATATCCGGCAAGGTTATGGTTAATCCTTCTTTCATAAATTCTTGAACAGGGTTTCTAAAAAAACGAATGATGTTATCAAGCGGAATGCTCAATGGCAATGAGTTTGATTCTTTTATAAAACAGGGCTGAATAAACACAGGGTCTGCTGATCTGTCCCGGGAAAGAGCCAAAGCAATATTGCAATTATCCTTTGAAAACGAAAAAATCTCCGGGGTTTGATTAAAATAGACCTCATTAAAAGGATGGAGCGGGTGAAACAATTGATAGGCATATCCTTTTGGAAAAACAAAGCTTTGATCCATGGCATCCATCAACTCACTGACAACCCCTGAGCAGGGTATTTTTGAGTTATCCTGAATACTGATTCCCGTATAGGTGATAATCAGCTTACCCCTTGCTGATAAAAGGGTTTCAAGAAACAGGTACCGGTCTTCATTACGGTCTGTTTTATCACCAGGCTTTGGATATTTTTTTATCAGGTTGAATCCAGGGCTCAAGGCCTGGCGGGGAAAAGATTTTTCATCCATTCCCATCAAAACAATAATCTTGAACGGAATACTGCGCATGGGCTTAAGATTGCAAAATGTGATATTCCCCCCCAGAAAATTTCCCTGGGAAAGATTAAGATCAAGCTTTGACTCTATATACGATTGTATCATATCAAATGTCACAAGGTCTTTGAACCCTGCTGTCCAGGCATCTTCTCTGATCTGATCAACAGTTTGAGTCAAAAAAATAAGATCTTCCCCATTTTCGGTATTTCGATCCATAAGCAGGACCCAGATTTTCTTTAACGCCTCACACCATTTTTCAATTGTCTTTTCACCTGCAAGGGTTTCAATACAGGAAAACAGGGTATGACAAAAAGCTGCAAATTTACCTAACACCGCAAGATCAAGCCCTTCAAAGGACTGGCAAGGCAAAATATCCTGTACCAATGCGTCATGATTTTCAGACATGGCCATGCCCATAAACAGTCGCTGCAATCCAAACTGCCAGGTGTTTTCTTTAAACCGCGGCAATCCTAATGTTTCTCTGTGATCCGCATCCTTGCCCCATAGAATTTTGGCCTGTTCAACCATTTTCTCAATCATACTGATTTCATCAAAACTGATATCAAATTTGCGGGCAATGGATTCAGACATCAAAAGATCCAGTACCATGCTTTGTTCAAGCCTTGAATCCCTGAGCGCCAATATCTTTAAAAAAGCATCCAGAGGCTCTGATTCTGATTTTTTTCTGCGGTCACTGATGGAGAACGGCAAGGGCTTTTCAAGGGTAAAAACCGATTCAATAAATGGGGCATAGGCTTCTATATCCGGCATCATCACTATGATCTCATGGGGGGCAAGCTCAGGATCTTTTTCAAACTCGCTTAACAAGAGATCCTTTAACACCTGGGCTTCTCTCATGGGAGAATGACAGGCATGAATCCGTATGGAGGTGTCAGATTCTGCAATCGTTACAGGCGTATGTTCATATCCTTTTTTTCTATGGATAAGATTCAATATATCTGACTGGAGCACCGTCAGCAGGGTATCGGAGTCTTGTCGTGGGTCCAGGAACAGATCGTCAAAGGGTTCATGGTAGTTAAAGTCTTCAAGGCAGGCATGAAACTCTTTTGCCGACATGCCCAGAGAAGACAGCAACGGATTGGTCATTTCATAGTATAACAGACCGGGATCAATGCCTGGTTCTTGATTCAAGGCCAACCGTTCCAATTGCTTTTCCGATTTGATGTCAAAAAAAAACTGGTTGGAAGGCGCAAGAAGAAACAGGTTGATATCCATTCTTTCAGACAGTTTTTCAAACACCTGTAAAAAAATCTTAGGCAGTGCGGATATACCAAAAAGTGACATCCGTGAAGGAAGCATATCCGTGTTAAGCGTTTTTAAGGACCCTGTCTCCAGAAAAAATCGGGCTTTAAAGGCCAGATGATTTTCAGGATCTTTTGATACAAGATGTCTCCAGAGTCCGGCCTGCCATTGGGCCACGGGATCTGTCAAGGTTTCATGATTTATTTGTGTCTGCCAGTCAATGAGCATATCCGGACGGTAAATCTGATAATCATCAAACACTTTTGCAATTCTCATACTAAGCTGATAAAGCTTTTTTCCTGTTTCATCTTCCCTGAGATAGGCTTCAATACCTGACAGCCATTTTTGTGACCGGTTTTCATTGATCGCTTTCATGACAGACCAGAAAACAAGATCCTGATTCAAATCGCCCTGCTGATATTCTGCAAGGCTGAAATTTGTGAGAATCTGATCCACCATCTGTCTTGGGAAAAGAAACTGCATGTTTGAACAGACACCAAAACGTTGAGCGATCTGCATTAAAATCCACTGTTTCATCCCCTTGGACTGAATACCGATCCATTCAGGCATCATTGGATTCTCCGGCACCTGACCCAAAACAGATGTCAGCGCAACCATCAGATTTTCCATTTTATTGCTTTTAAAAATATTGAACAAAAATCAATTTCCTATTTGTCACGGGTTTCAAGCACCATACCAAACATATAAGATCCTGGCCCATGAAAAAAGGTCAGTCACCCTCGAATTCTGTTATGGTAAATACGTTGCAGCCTTGAATCTGTTCTCTTCCTTTCAGATCCGGAAGCTCGACGATAAAAGCGCATTCAATAATCTGAGCCCCCAGTTTTGTTACCAGTTTTACCGTGGCACCGACCGTACCGCCGGTAGCAATCAAATCATCGACAATGACCACTTTTTCACCTTTTTTTAAAGCATCTTCATGGATTTCAAGGGTATCTTCTCCATATTCCAGGCTATAGGTTTCCTGGATGGTATTAAAGGGCAGCTTGCCTTTTTTTCTTACAGGAATAAACCCGATGCCCAGTTTATAGGCCAGGACTGCACCAAAGACAAAGCCTCTTGCATCAATCCCCACAATTTTATCAATTGCCATGTCTTTATATCTTTCATGCAAAATATCACAAGACTCTTTAAACGCTTTTGGGTTCTGCATTAATGTGGTCAGATCTCTGAATATCACGCCTTTAATAGGCCAGTCCGGAATACTTCTAATCGTTTCTTTTAAATCCATTTTATCCTTCCTTTTATCTGTTTTTATTCAAATTTTATTCTAATAATTCTTTAATTGCATCTACAATCAAAGTTTTTACATTATCCGCATTCTGCTTGAATACCGAAAGGATTTCGTCCCAGGTAACGGGCGCTTCATCCTCTTTCCAGCAGTCATAATCCGTTGACATGGCAACGGCAGCATAGGGGATGCCGGCTTCATTTGCCAGCATGACTTCAGGAGCCGTTGACATATTGATTACATCCGCCCCCCATATCCTGAACATTTTGGATTCAGCAACAGTTGAAAATCTTGGACCCTCTATGGTGACAACACATCCTTTGTCATGTACCTTCAACTCCAGGTGTTTAGCTGTTTTATAGAGGGTTTTTCTTAACTTCTCATCAAAGGGATGGGCCATGGCGGTATGAATCGGGCCATTTTCAAAGGATTCCACAAAGGTATTTTTTCTAAACCGTGTAAAATCAATGAACTGGTCTAAAATCACCAGGTGTCCCCGGTCTATTTCCTGTCGCAAGCTGCCGCAGGCGGTTGTGGCAATGATATGGGTAACATCGGCGTGCTGAAGTGCTTTGATATTGGCTCGGTTGTTGACTTGAGAAGGACTGTACTGGTGGTTTCGACCATGCCGGGCAAGAAGAACCGTTTCAACCCCGAAAATTTTTCCTGCCATGAGACAAGAAGAAGGGGTTCCATAGTCAGTGGATATTTCAATTTCTTTTGGATCTTTTAAGATATCAGGATCATCAAGGCCTGATCCACCAATAATGCCGATTTTCAATTTTTCTCTCCTTTAAA